>PFCS01000001.1 GCA_002772895.1 Parcubacteria group bacterium CG10_big_fil_rev_8_21_14_0_10_36_14
ATCAACCCTGCACCTGGACTTCGGGAATTTAAAGGTATATCTTAAAGACTAAAGGCAACTTTAATCTTTAATCTTAAATCTTTAATCTCTCATACGAAAGGGGGTGATAAAAATGAAAAAAGTATTATTAGGAATAGCAGTATTTGCTTTAGTGATGATGCCTGCTGTCGCTTTGGCACAGTCACAGCCAAAGTCAAACTTGGGTCTTGACGAATTTGGATCCCAAACACAATTGGGAACAAAAGCGTTAACCGCGACAATCGCGAGTATTATTAACGTAGCAATGGGACTATTGGGTATGGTGGTTGTCGTTCTTATATTGGCAGGTGGTTTCCTATGGATGACTGCTGCCGGTAGCGAAGAAAAAATATCCAAGGCAAAGAGTTTGATCTTCGGAGGCGTAATCGGTTTGGCAATTATATTGTCAGCTTACGCAGTCGCGCAGTTCGTTGTAACATCATTGTTAACCGCAACAGCGTAAAAACACAAAAATCCTTCGAAGGTTTTTTTATAAAGAGAGCAAGCGCTTCTCCTCGGCTTTGGGCGAAACAAGTTTTGCTCAGCGTCAAAGGTGAAGCGTCTCTCTCTTTGCAAGAATGTATCAAGTACTATGTATGTAAGAAATAAAATTCTGTCCCGCAAGGACACAGTGTTGCGTAATACACTTATCTTTAATATCACAAATATGAAAAAATGGAAAAAACTTTCTCTGACCAATATTTTCGCCTTTCTATACGCTCTCCCCGCTTTCGCGCAATATGGATTGGAAGAAACAGCTGGCGCCGCAGGATTAAACACTAAACAATCTTCTTTGCCAGAAATTATTGGCTCTGTCATCGGATACTTTTTAGGATTTTTAGGAGTTCTATTTTTAATTTTGATGTTATATGCCGGTTATACATGGATGAGCTCATTTGGCAGTGCTGACAAAGTAAAAAAAGCAAAAGACTTAATAGTAGATGCCGTAATCGGTCTTGTAATTGTCTTGGCTGCTTATGCAATTACAAATTTTGTTATTGGCGCGTTAGTTGGACAAAGTCTAACTTCAACTAAATAACATATAAAAAAATTAAATAGTAAAATATGAAGTATTTTCTTTCACTTATCTTAATGGTTACTTTATTTTCTTTCATCACCTCCCCTCTTTTGGTTTCTGCCCAAACAACTGGCATTGGAAGCCAAATAAATAGCAATCTTCAATCTGTTGGAACGGGCGCGGGATTTAAATCTGAGGCTGAAACCGGTGGACTACCAAAACTAATTGGAACGATTATAAACATATTTCTAGGAATTTTAGGCGTTTTTTTTGTTATTTTAATTGTTTATGCCGGTTATACATGGATGAGCTCATTCGGCAGTTCCGAAAAAGTAAAAAAAGCAAAAGATTTAATAGTAGATGCTATTATAGGCTTAGTAATTCTTTTAGCGGCTTACGCAATTAGTAATTTTGTTGTTAGCGCTTTAGTTAAGGCAACTGTAAATTAGATACTCTAAAAAATTACATAAAAAGAAAAAGAGTTCGCGTTTGCGAACTCTTTTGATTTGGTGGGCTCCGCCTTTGGCGGAGTAAAAGAGCTAGTTCTCGGCCATCCGATTTATCGGATGCATCGGTGAAAGGTCGGGCCGAAGATGGATTTCCTTTCCACCCCAGTCCGTTCGGATAGTGAGTTGCATCTCATATGCGAGTTGAAAAGGAAGTGGACCAACGTAGAGCTGGCACTTTAGGAGATGCTCCCCCATATCAACGATATGAGAACTGCTGGCATAGGGGGGTGTCATCGGAACCAATACAACACCAGCCTTTGTTACGACCGGGGCACGAGCCACGGCACCATAACTGACTGGCAGAATAGCTCTACCGTCCAACCAGCACCTGGCACCCATGGTCTCTGATTCGTTTACGATCCGAAGTGAACGAGGGTTGCTCTTCTCCCATCCGACTGGCGGACGATGGAGAAAGCCGGCGTTGGCGGGCGGAGTTGGCGCCTGATAACGCGCGTAGTGGGGCAGGCTACCTCTGAAGGCAAGACCACGATTGTGAGCGTCCATGAGGGACTCTCCATACTGTGGCATTGGTGTTGCGCATCCGCCAGTGCAAACGACGAGTGCGAGAACGATTGCGATCAGTGCGGTCAAAAACACGAAATGAATCTTCATTGGTATCTCCTTTACTGTTCGCGAACGATTTTGATTAGTTCCTTCATCCGAAGTTGTGACTTGTTGCTCTGCTTCTCCAGTGCCTTCATTCGTTCCTCTATCTCCTTGCCAGGAGTTTTTTCATCTTTCCCAACGTTCTCCTGCCTTCCAGCATTCTGCACGGCCTGAATTCCCGCCCAGGTATAGCCATAGGGCGTATCCAAAAAACCGTTGCCATAGTAGCTGGCGGTCCGTGCAAGCACCATTGCTTGGCACTTTTGCGGATTTTGTGCGCAGATGCGCGTGGCAGTGGCATCAGCTCGAATCCCTTCAGCTTCTGCCAAGGCGATGGCGACTGACTCCGGAGACGCGGTTCTGCCCTCGATCCGGAACTTCTGCGTGCCGGTTGTCTGGTACTGATAGTGAGAACATCCCACAAACAGCACCACGATACCGAGAAAAAGAAATCCCCCGGGAACTACTGAACAAATTGTGAAAAGAGCCTTCTTCATCGTTTCCTCCTGCCCATTGGGCTTTCTTGTGCAAATTTAGCCAAAAAAACTAAATTTGCATGTTTTTATTTCAGTTTAGATAACTATAACATATTTTAATACTTTTGTCAATACCCTCTTCTGACTATTTATCTAATTTTAGCCAAAAATAATCCCACCGTTTCTGGTGGGATATGCAAAAATTACATTATTTGTCCGCCTTATCATCTTCTTCCCACTTATTCACCAGCTTATCCAATTTTTCTCTCAAAGAAGGCTTACCTTCAGATGTAGTTGAAGCTACAAACTTCCGAGGAGTGGTGGGCTGAAGGTTCTCAGTCTTCGGACAATCACATTCTTGTGGGACTTTGACCTCTCTTACTACTTCTTTTACAACCCCTCTCGTTTCCGGCTTTGGCATATTCTTTAGTTTTTGACTTATATATTCAACCTTCTGCTCTATTAAGCACGTATTCATAAGGCTGTCCGAAAAAAGAAAGAACAGTAGCAAGATAAAAAAAGGATTTCTACGATGGTAAAGCCAAGTAAACGATCGACAAAGCGCGGTAAGAAATTTTCTCATCTCGATCTCCTTTTTACAAGAGCATAACAGATTTTATCGGTTTTGTCAATATCACTTCCTAAGTTCAAAAATTTTCTTTAAATATCCGACTATTGTAGGGAGAGGAACAACCCGTGAAACACGTGCTTTTTTTTCTTCCCATTTAACTGGTATTTCTTTTATTTTAAATCCAACCCGCTCTGATAAAATCAATAATTCCGTATCAAACGTCCAATGCCGATCCCGCACTTTTGGTAAAATCTCCCGTATTACTCGCTTATGAAAAAACTTAAATCCACAAGCAGTATCTTTTATTTTACTATGTAAAAATAATCTAATTAAAAAATTAAGGGCTCTGCTAGTTATTTTTCTATAAAATTCCCGCTTCACTTTTGCGCCATTAATTCTACGAGAGCCAATTATAATGTCATAATTATTCATTTCTTTCAGCACAAGATCCAATGCACCTAAATCCGTTGCCAAGTCAGCATCCATAAAACCATAAATATCCGCATCATATCGTTTCCATGCATCCATCACCGCTACCCCCTTACCTTGCTCTGGGACAAAAATATAATCTATTACTTCAAATTTTTCCGCTAACATATTCCCTATTTCCGCTGTTTTATCCTTACTATTATTATCACTAATAACAATTTTAAAATCATACGAAAAATTTGTAATCGCCTGTAGGATATCTTTAATATTTTTTTCAAGCACCGTATCTTCATTAAAGCACGGTACGACAATAATAATTTTCATTGACAATTAAAAGTTTATTTTATATATCTTATAACTGGAATTTTCATATATCTTCTCTAAAAAAGAAGCTTCGTCCGGATTCCAAGCCCAGTCCTTCTCCCATATACTATCATAAAAAAGATATTTTATACCATTATTTTTCAATATAAGCTTTTTTTCCGCATCATCCAGCGAGAGCATAAACCGTTCCAAAATAAAATATTTATTAACAAAGTCTATCGTTTCTATCCCATGACCCACAAATACTCTGCGCACAGCAATCCCGGGGATTATACCAGAATTATAAATATCAGAAATAATAAGATCGTCTTTGCTCATAATATTCTTCAACTCTTTTATTGCTTTTACTTCTTCTTTTTTAAGATAGACTACATTCCCCTGTAAGATAACGTTGTTTAAATCAAGCGCCAATACTAAAATGTATGACAACCCAAAACAAATAATAAATGCCGTTGCTGCGAATACCTTCCCCTTAATAATCCATTTCTTTTTTTCTAAAAATAAAGTTAAGGAATACGAAGCCAATATTATCAAAACAAAAGAATATCCTTCTAAAAATCTTCGCTGAACGCTAACCGGCAAAAAAATCAACATAATTTGTCCAAAAAACCATATGAGCAAAAAATAAATATTTTTAATTTTGATTTTATTTTTATATACGAGCCATAAAGACCATATGGCGAGAGGAACTAAAAGCCCATATCCGGAAAGAATAGAAAAAATATTCGGTACATAAGTGGTGCTTCCCCAAGTTTGATTTTGCCACCATGGCGTAAAAAACATTGAAAGATGATAAATAATTGATGGCAAAACAAAAATAAAAATAAGACATCCGTATTTAAATAAAAACCACGCCTCCTCGCGATTTTTCCAAAGTAAAAAAATAAAATAACAGATAAAAAGATAACTCGCAATTATAAAACTAAAAGGATGAAAGTTTGAAAGAACAAGCCCAGCAATACCGGCAGGAAAAGCATAATATAAATTCTTTTTTTCTATGGCCAGTAATGATAATAAAATTATAAGTAATAAAAGGGTTGTAGAAAAAATAAAATGGGGGGAATAATAGCTCGTGGGAAATAAAAATGCTTCCGGTGTATCGAAATCAATCGGTAATTGGTAAGCAGCCGCTTTTTCAGAATAAAAAAGAGCTATAATCGGAAAAAATAAAGCTCCTAATCCGCCGGCAAAAGCAGAAAATAAAAAAGCGAGCTTTCTCTGCCAAACGTTCTTTATAAAAAATGATATCAAAAGATATGTGACAAAAAATAATCCCGGTATTAAAAAAACTCTGGCTATTTCCATTATAGCGTTGGCGCTAAGATGCGAGGCCTTTGCAAGAAGACCCATCCCAAGCCAAAAAACATTAAACATGGGCACGGATTCTTCTTTCGCGGTGTAAAGATCTTGAAAAAACATATTTCCTTCACGCGCCTGTTCTATATAAGAAATATAAACATAACGATCAATAAAAGAATATATAACATTTCCCCGCCAAACTCCATCCTCCGGCATAAAGATAGGAACAGCAAGGCGAGATAAAGAGGTAACCAAAATCAGGCCGACTACTACCCAAACCCAAAACATCCACTCTCCCTTAGTAATAGATTTAATTAAATTTCTCACAATTAGTAATTATTAATTATTTTATAAACCTTTCCCTCCCCCTCATATAATAACTTATATTTTTCATTATTTACAAAATACTTGTCCATATTATCTATATCTCCTTCAGCAATAAAAATAATTTTTGCCTTAAAATTATTTTTTATAATATTATATGGATCACCAGAAAAATCGCCCCACGTTATATCCCGCCATTTTTGATATAAATCTTTATTATATTTATACATAAAAGTAGTGCCCAACCCGACTATATACCTATTATAATCATTATGATAAAAAAGCATTAGCCAATCATCCCAATCGCTATGAAAAATAATATCATCTTCCTCACTCGCGCCTTTGGCGATTTGCATTGCTTCGCTATATTTATCAAAAGCAAAATTATCCGCCGAACCTACCTTTACTTTCCAAAAATTTATTCCAAATGCCATTACAAACATAAAAATAAGATAACCTATAAATATTTTATAAAAAAATCTAAACCTCAAAACTCTTAATATGCTATTCTTAATCCATTGATAAATTGTACTATCCCAAAAATATTTTATGAAAACTGCTACGGATAGTACCATAAAAGGAAAAGCGTATTCAGTATTGCGTCGCGCCTTTAAAGTAATAACAAAAAATAATCCCGCCGAAATAAAAAAGAAAAAAATATCTCTTATCATCACATAATCTGGTTTTAAATATTTTTTCTTTGCCAGACGGCCAAAAAAAAGAAGCATTCCAAAAAGTCCAAATAAAAGGATTCCCCCACTATATGCCATAAGTTCTGCCGCAGAAAATCCATACCATTCCGCACCGACTCCAATTTTTGATTTATAATTAACAAGGGCAATCTGGACTGTTTGAATCCAATAAAAATTTATATTATGTGGAAAATAAGGATTTATAATTAGCCCCATCAATGAACCAAGTGTCGTTGCCAATAATGGCTTCCACTCACTTCTTTTCAAGAATACAACGATACGACGATATAACGGTGAATTGGCGACATGAGTTACTAAAATACTATTACTAATTAATGATGCCACAAAATAAACACCGGCTAAAAATATGCTTATCGGCCACCCTCCATATGCCCAAACATAAAAAAAACTTATAGCTCCAGTCAAAATATACATCCCCCACCTTCCTCTCCCCTTAGAAAAAGAATACGGAGAAGCTTTATAAATAGCAAATAATAATAAAATTACAAAAATTAGAGAAAAACCTGATGCTTTAACTAAGTCTATCCTAAAAATGAATGGCGCTCCCGATAACAATAAGAGAACAAATAAAAATGTTGCCGGAATCCTCTGGCTTTTTAAAAAAGCATAGAACAATAATATAAACCAAGTGTTTATAAATACTGTCGCTACTTTGATACCAATTAAAGGTGGAATAAGCTTTATAAAAGGCAAAAGAAAAATATGATATAAAAAATGATGATCAATATAAATATCGTTAAGCACAGTAAACTGAAGCCAATAAAAATGTCTGACTATGCCATGGCTCAGCATCATTTCGGTAATTTTGGTATGATAAAAAGAGTCTGGATCAATGAACCCAGAGTGCCCCTGCAAAAAACCAAAAAATACAAAACCAAATGCCGTAACTGCTATATATTTTATATATTCAGGAAGTCTTTTCATATATGAATGTCTATTTATAGTATACCATACCAAATGATAGAAAATTATCATTTTATGTTTTATCCATAAAGGGCTAGAACTTTACCAAAAAGACACAAAAAGCCCCGTAAAACGGGGCTTTATCATTGAGTTATATTTCGCGCTTTTCCTTTTAGCGATTTCCGCCAAGCATGGCTACGGAAACCGCTAAAGCAGCCGTTAACATATCGCAAAGTACAACATCATAACTTACTCTTAAAATAATTAACCCATGGAATATCAGTCGGGCTTTCTTTGTAAAATATCGCTAACACCAAGCTCACTAAACTACCGAAAAACAGAAAATTTAGAACCTGTTCAATCTGTGTTTTTCCGCTTACCTTATATTCAGTATAATCTATTTTATTCTTTTTGACAACCTCTTTTGTGATCCCAAAACGTCTTCTATTTTTTGACCCATAAAACACCGAATCTAAAAATAAAAATTTTAGATATTTGGAGGTTAAGTCCGGACGTTTCAACCCTTCCATTAAATGATGATTGAGCTCCGGTATGCTATGATATTCAGAAAATACCTTAGCTGTTTCGTTTATCTGATTTACGAAAATATGAGCATTTCCTTCTAAAAATTCTGCAGCTACTATAATCGGCGCCTTTTCAAATAGCTCTCTGGCCATTGACTCCGCTTCTTTTATAGATGGTGCCTGAAGATTGGAACTAATATCTTTTAACAAATTAACCCTATAATCCATTAAACCCAATTTAATAAAAATATTAAAAAGCGCGCCGAGCGCATATCCCAAACCATACCTTGGTTGATTTGATGGATTTAACTTAATGTCAAAAATAATCGTAGGATATAAATTTTTATATTTTTTTTCCAATTTGCCTCCGGATGTAATCACGCAAACTTTTGCCTTTCTACGTACTGCTTCTTCTATACCGGTAAACACCTCTTCTGTATTCCCCGAATAAGAAGACGCTATAAATAAGGTGTCCTTACTAACAAATTTTGGTGGCTCATAATCATTATAAAAACAAAAAGGCACCTTTACTTCGTTAAGCGCCTTTATTATATGCGCGGAAAGAGCGCTTCCGCCCATACCACACAAACATACATTTTTTATATTTTTGTAAGAAGATGGAAATTTTATCTCATAAGACAAGGACGATTCAAACTGAGCCAGTAAAAGCTTAATTGATTCAAATACAGAATTATATTTTTTGCTTTTTAGTTCTTTTAAAATATCCATAACGGATATATTATTGGTTCCTTGGCTTGGAAATAAAAAATTACTTTTCCATTTCTGTTGCTCTATGTTACCAATAAAAATCTCACCTCTTATAATGATATCTTACAAAAAATTTCAGCTTCTGTCAAATTCTTATTCTTCTATTTTTATTGCCTCAACCGGGCAAGCTTCTATAGCCTCTTTAAGACAGGGCGTATCCAAATTTGCGCCAGCTTTTAACTCTGCCTTAAACTCATCGTTGAGCTTAAAAACTTCGTCACACAACGCTGCGCACGTTCCACAACCAATACAAAGGTCTTTGTCTATTTTAATTTTCATAAAATTACTTATTAATTTTTTTAAAATAATCTTCTATTGCTTTATGAAGAGCCTGATCTCCCAAAACTGAACAATGAACTTTTATCGCTGGCAGACCTCCTAGATATTTTAATATATCCTGAGGCTTTATCTTTTGAGCTTTTTTTATATTCATTCCACCATTTTTTGTTATCATCTCCGCTAAAGCTGACGTAGATGCAATCGCGCTTCCGCAACCATAAGTTCTCCATCTACAATCTATAATTTTCTTGCCGGTCTTGTCAACCTTTATCCAAAATTTCATTACATCTCCACAGGCTGAAGAACCAACTTGTCCAACGCCATCAGCTTTAAATTTTTTTTCTTCACTTTCTTTCATAAACTTTATCGGATCAAAAAAGTGCTTTTTCACTATTTTTGAGTAGAACCATCCCCCAACATCACCATTTTTATTTTTTGTAGTCATATTATAATGAAGAAATTTCTGTTAACTTTTTAACAATTTCCGGCAAAACTGCTATTACATAATCCAGATCAGATTTTTTGGTATCTCTACCAAGTGTAAAACGCAAACTATTATGCGCCATTTCATGTGACCGACCAATCGCCAAAAGAACATGGGAGGGCTTTAGCGAGCTTGAACTACAAGCAGAACCGGTTGAGCAATAGATACCCTTACTATCTAAATATAAAACCATTGCTTCACCTTCAACACGAGGAATAGATATATTTATATTATTTGGTAAACGAAATTTTATATCACCATTTAATTCCGCTCCTCTTATTTGACCTAAAAGTTCTTTTATAAAATAATCGCGAAGTTTTATGAGACGGACGCTCTCTTTTTCTTTTTCCGCCTGCGCCAATTCTAATGCTTTTGCTAATCCAACGATTGACGGGACGCTTTCTGTCCCTCCACGTAATCCGCTTTCTTGGCCTCCACCAAAAATTAAAGGCTGTAATTTAATACTTTTTTTTACAAAAAGCGTGCCAACTCCTTTCGGCCCATATATTTTACTTCCATTCAAAGTTAGCATATCAACTCCTAATTTTTGTATATCCAAATCCAACGCTCCTGCCGCCTGACAGGCATCTGTGTGAAAATAAGGGAAACTTGTTTCTTTCTTTTTAGTATTATCTCTAATTATTTTCGCAATCTCTTTTATGGGCTGTATTGTTCCAATTTCATTATTCGCATACATTATAGAAACTAAAATCGTATCTTTTCGCAAAGCCTTTTTTAATTCATCTAATTTTATAATTCCATCTTTTCCTACCGGTAAATAAGTTATTTCAAATCCTTCTTTTTCTAATTCTTTGCATGCCTCAAGAACGGCAGGGTGCTCAATCTTTAGGGTAATGATATGTCCACCTTTTCCTTTATTCGCTCGCGCTGTGCCCAAAATAGCCAAGTTATCACTTTCTGTTCCTCCTCCTGTAAAAATAATTTCTCCGATTCTGCAATTCAAAATTTTAGCAATCTTCTCTCGAGCGCTTTCTATCGAATCTTTAGCGACTTTTCCGGAACCATGAAAACTAGAAGGATTGCCAAACTTATCATTAAAAAAAGGAAGTATTTCCGTTAATACATCATCCCGAACTTTTGTTGTTGCGGCATTATCCAAATAAATATTTTTCATACTATTTTAATTTTTGACAAACTTTTTGTTATTTCTTTTTGCATTTTTGGCCATATATCTTTTGACGGACATTTGTGTCTTATGTTGCATGCCCCGCCTACACAATGCAAAATTTTTATCGGTCCCTCTATTGCCTCTATAATATCAAGCATACTAACATTTTTCTTTTTTAGACGATAGCCTCCGGCAGAACCACGGTATGACTCTATAATTCCTGCTTTTTTCAGCTGTTTCGCAACTTGCTCCAGATATCTCTGAGACAATTTCAGATATTTACTGATCAATGTTGTTGGAGTGGCAGATTTGGCTTTGTATCCCGCCAAAAAAGAAACCATCATAACTGCATGGTGCGTCTTTGAAGATATTTTTAAAATTTCTTTCATAATTTTTTTATCCTATAAACCTATCTTTCTTTTGGTAATCCCTACTAAATTGATAGGGATTACTTTTAAAAAATAAAAAGGATCTATTTCCTTGTTTAGATAATACTATATTTTTATTTATCTGTCAAATCTTTTTTATTCCCCCTCTACCCTTCTATCTCTACAATCTCATACTCGCCGAGATTATCCATTTTTTCAACTTCATATTTCGCGCCTTCCGCTAAAGTAGCTTTTGAAAGTATTATTAAATTAAATTGTAAATTTTCCGGGCTAATTGTTTCACCGTGTTCAAAAATATCACCTATTTTTATATAAGCGCTTTTTATTTTTTGTAGATTATTTTGCCTGCCAAACTCCAAAATCTGTTTTATTATTTTGTCTGCCAAATGTAGGTCGTGCATAAATATTAAAAAATTATGATTGGATTAGTGTGTTGCGCAACTAATGCACGGATCATAAGCGCGAACTAATGATTTTATCTTCAAAGCACGCTCGGCATCCGGTAAATCCTTTATTTGTAATAAATATATTTTTAGGGAGTGCTCTAAATCATTTAGAAATTGCGCTGTCGGTGTGATTGTATTAGAATCAATGATTCTGCCATCTTTCCCAATTTTATAGTAATGAATAAGCGTTCCGCGCGGTGCCTCAACAGAACCAATCCCCTCTCCTTCCCGCAATTCAATCTTCTGTCTCGAAGAACGCGGAATATTAAGGGATAGTAATTTTTCACAAATATTTTTTATTTCTTCTATTGCATGCACAACCTCTATCCACTGAACAATTAAATTATAAAATTGATTGCTTTTAATTTTATCTTGAGGTAATTTTTTAAATAATTTTTTCGCTTCTGGATTTAATAACTCGTGCTGATTCAACATCCTTGCCAGAGCACCAACAAAATAATGACGATTATAAAGTTCTGTCTCTTTTACTACGCTCTTCGGTTTTTGTAATTCTTTTATTGTCCCATAAAATTTTTCCAAGCTCATATCCAGTCCTTGGCCGGAAATAATCCTCTCATCATCGCCATAAAAATTATATTCTTCTTTTGAGCTGTTAGAAACAGGACGAAGTTCTGTTTCTAATTCCGGTAATTTTACTTTACCTGCCAAAAAAGAATAAAAGTTTAATGCTGATTTCAAATTTTTATCACAATCTTTTAAAATTTCTTCAATCTTACTTTTATTCGGTAAAACTTTAAATCCTCCGACTTCGGTTGAAATGGGATGAATCGCTCTACCACCGACTATTTCCATAATTTTTATGGAAAAATCACGCAAAGAAAAAGCTAATTCAGTTTCTTTCGGATATTTTTTTATCAATTTTAAGTCATTGGTTTCTCCCAAAAAATCCGGACCCGACAAAAGAGCGATATGGACAACATGAGATTGTATTATCTCGCCCAACATCAAAAGTTTTCTAAATAAAATAACAACCTTATCAACCTTAACTCCCAAGGCATTTTCCAACGCCTTAATAGAAGACATATTGTGTACCACGGGGCAAACTCCACAAACCCGACAATTGATAACTGGAATGTCCTGATACGGCCTTCCACGTAATATCCCCTCTATTAGTCGCGCACCTTCTAGAACATCGACAAATGCCTCTTTTATATTTCCATTAAAAAGCGAAGCTTCAAAACCCATATGCCCTTCTATCTTATCTATGTGATTTATTTTTATTTTCATAAATAATTATTTCGTTTTTTGTTTTTTTTCTTTCATAATTTTTTCAATCTTATCCTTTACTCCAAATATCTCCAAAATTTCTTCTCTTCTTTTTTTACCTGCCATTTTATCTATCAATTTAAAATGACTATCAAAATTAGCCCCCTCATAAGGACCACGGCAAGCTTCGCAAGGCATTTTTGACTTTAAACAAATTGCACCACACCCACCAAGCGTAATCGGACCCATACACGGCTCGCCTTTCATTAATATACATTCATATCCACGTCTCTGGCATTCATAACAAACCGTCCTTTGTGCTATAATTGGTTTTCTCCCGCTTATCAAATCATACGCAATCCGTAAAAATTCTTTTGGATTTATCGGACAGGTCGGGATATTATAATCAACCTTAACAATATCTTCCATATCCATTACCTCGTTATTCTCTATTGTTTTGGGATATTTATATATTTCTGCCGCCAACTTTTCTTTTCCACGATAATTCTTCATCTTATGAATTCCACCAAATTGCGCGCAATTGCCAAGGGTCACAAAAATTTTGGCATACTGCCTTGCTTTTTTAGCTACTTCCAAATTTTTGCCTGTTATTGTAGAACCCTCAACAAACGCCACATCAAACGGCTCCCAACGCATTGGCTCGTCTTCCAAAAATTTGTATTCAACAAGTTCTACCCCTTCTATCGCCTTAAGGAGTTCCCTTGGTTTTGTTGAGATTACATTTTCGCACCCCTCACAAGAAGTTAGAGAAAATATCCCGATTTTAATTTTTTTATCTTCCATAATTAGCCAGTCTTAAGTTTATATTTGTCCAATATTTTAACTGAGCTACGTCTTCTTCGCTCAACACCTCACAAAATGAACTCCAATGAAATGATATCCAATCACCAATATTTACTTTTCCAAACTCATAAAATATCTTTTTTGAAATGATTTCTCCAAAAACCAATTGACCATTTTTGAAAATAAGCGGACGATATAAAACATTTATTATGTTTCCCTCTAGACTTTCTGTTTTACCCCAGCCTATTCTACATTCGTCCATCGTATATAATGTATGTAGATTTTCCGTGTGCCCCGTTCTCTTCCATATATTAAAAACATGAAAAGAATGATGCGCATTTGCCCCGACTGGAATTTTTTCGCCCAATTCCTCAATGGACTTCTTCGTCAATTTCTTTTTTATCTTTAAATCATCAATTAAGTGATAAAACAATCTCGCACCTCCAGAATTTTCTAAAAAATTATTCCCAACCCAATAAGCACGCACGACTTTTTCATTAAACAAATTTTTTTCTTTATTCGTATGAGCAATATGTCGGAGGTATGGATGTAACGTCTCAAATTTTTCTAGATTTTCTATAAGCCCAGCATCTGTTTCCTCTGCTTTTATATATTGAAATAATTCCTTGTTTTGATCCGGACCACAATATCCGAGCCGATTTGGACGGTATGCATATTTTGCGCAGTACAAAACACTACTTTGTTGATTCAATTGCAAGCTCATAATTTTCTTTAAATCTAAACTTTAGAAACATCAATATTCCTCCTACGGATAGAAATGAAATCGCTAATTGATTTAATGTGAAAGCTCCGGTTATAAAAATACTGTTTAATAAGGTAGTAACCGCAAAAGCCGGAACCAGGGCAACACTCACAACTGAAGCTGGCGCAAATTTTAAGGCTTTGTACCACGTAAATACATAACCAAATAACAATGCCGAACTCAAAACAAGCCAACCGATATTATTATAATTAATAGCAGAAATAAATCCGCCCCTGCCTGTAAAAAATAAAAATATTATTAAAAATACCGCGCCAAAAAACATTCTTCCCCAAGCGACAATCTCCGAGCTTAAATGGCGTAAAACTTTTTTTGCCAATATAAATTCTACTGCCCAAAATAAAGTTGCGCCAAAGACAAATAAATCACCTATTCCAAAGCGCCATCCGTTAAATCCGGTCAACATAAAACTTCCTAAAAATAAAATAGGCAAAGCCAAAAGCTGATAACGAGAAAACTTTTCTTTTAAAAATATCGCCGCCAAAATGCCCACCCAGATAAACAATGTTTTATGAATTAGAGCCGCATTACCAGATGAAACCATCATTAACCCTTTAAAAAACATTAAAAATGGAATAGCGCCCCCAATAAGCCCTATTAATAATAGGTAAAACCATTGTTTTACATCCATTTTCTTTAATTGTTTTAAAAATCTCGGCATAAAAATTATTGCTAAAAATAAAATTGCAACTGGAATGTTTTTTACAGCAGTAAAAATGTATGGATCGCCAAATTTTGCGCTAGCAAACTTGTTAAAAAATACCGCAAAACCACTTATTATAGCCGTGGCTAATGCCAAATAGATACCTTTATTTTTCATATTGAGCATATAAATTATTTATTTCTTCTGCTTCTTCTTTGGTTATTTTTTTTATTGCAAGATCGGCATGAAGCAGAACCCAATCACCGATACATATATCGGGAATTAAAGAAATTTTAATATTAAAATTTTTATCTTTAACTTTTGCGTAATTGCCTGTTAATTGTATAATCTGCGCGGGTATTGTTAAACACATATTATAATTTTACTCCTGCCTTATTCAGCATTTCTAATGTAAAAACCGGGCCGTCTTTACAGACATAATATGGACCGATTGCGCAGTGCTGACAAACACCCACTCCACAATGCATTCTACGCTCCATTAATAGATAAGTTGCTCTTGGTAAGCATTTATCACCTAATGCCTGGATACAAAATCTATACATTATCGGCGGACCACACATTATAACCGACGTCGGCGAAACGAGTTCAATTTCATTAAATAAATCCGTAATCATACCTTTATGATATTTCCCCGATCCTTTTGGGGGATTCTCTAACGCAACCTGTACATCAACATATTTTTTCCATTCTTTTTGTTCTTCTTTAAAAAGAATGCTTTCTTCCGCACGAGCGCCATAAAGAAGTTGAACTTTTCTATCTTTATATAAACCTTTTTCAATTATATATTTTATAATCGGCCGAACGGTTACAAAACCACACCCTCCTCCTAAAAATAAAATATTCTTTGGCTCTAAATCTTCTAATGTTTTAAATCCGTTTCCAAGTGGTCCACGTACAAGAAGCTCATCACCCTTTTTAAGCGAACCTAATTTTTTGGATAAATTTCCGACACGGCGGATACAAAATTGAAACTCTTTATCATTTAGCGGTGAAGAACAAATATCAAAAGGGGCCTCTCCCCATCCGGGAAAACCAAGCATCGCAAATTGTCCGGCACGAAAACTAAATTTTGAGCTGTCCTTCATTCGTAAAGTTAAAATGACCGAACCATCGGCTTCTTCATAAGAATCAACAATGCGAGCGAGTTTTGGTAAATAAATATTATCCATAAATTCTTAACTACTATTTTATTTTTTGGATTCTTTTAGTATTCGTTTGATATTTTCAGTTATATTAATACCCACCGGACAAACTATAGTGCACCTGCCACAGTCAACGCAACCGGGAAGCCCATATTCATGCGGGATACGAACAAACTTATGATAATACCAAAATTTTATTTTTTCTGCCGGACTATTCAAAAATTTATGTCCGCCGGCAATCCGCGTAAAATCGTCATAAAAACAATTACCCGAACAACGTTCTATTTTTTTATCCGGACCTAAAACCGATTCAATATCAAAACAAAAACAGGTTGGACAAGCAACCGTGCACTTTCCGCAAGCAAGACAAATTTCTCCAAGCTCCTCCCATAATTTGCTATCTTGTGACTTTTCAATTGCTTTCTTGATTTCTAAAACTTTTTTATCCTCTTTGCGTGGAGTATAGTTTATTTTTTTATATTTTAATCCGCATTTTTTCAAAATTTCTTCGCCCTTATCACTTTGCACATAAAATTTTCTATCTTCAATAAAAATATCAAAGATGGTATTTTCTAAAATCTTTTCATCAATTGTAAAAAAAGATGACTTATAATTTTTTATTGAGGTCGCAGAGTATCCAATAATCAATAATTTTTTTCGATTATTTTGATAATAAATATCATTTTCAAATACCCTATCATATAGTTCCAACGCCTTAATATCGAAAATGCTCATTCCAAACAGCGCTCTTTTATCTGGCTTATTAGGCTCTTCTTTTGGCTTGCCATTTTTATATTTATACAATATTTCACGAATTGGCATTAAAAAATATTTATACGGCCTATGAGAAACTTTTTTCAATAATTCTATTTCTGGAGCCACATCAAACTCTAAAACACACACCTCTTCGTCTTGTATTTGTGGACCAAATATTTTATAGCTATCTTTCTTCAGTTGTTTAATGATTTTATTTATCATATAAATCTATTATATATAAAATAATACAAGAAATCAAAAAAATATTGTCTTAGCTTTAGATTATATCAAATAATAAAAAATATCCACAAAATGCGGATATTTTTTATTATTTTTTTGAACCATTCCTATTCTCTGCGTATTATTCTTTTTTATCTTTTTTATCTTCTTTGTCGGTTCCGATATATTTTTTTATTTCTTTTAAGAACTTGAGATAGTGCACTAATAGCCTACTTTCTCTGAGTGTTAACCGACGCTTTTGTCGCATTGCTTCCAATGCCTTAAGATGCATATTTAACTCTAAGGTTAATTCTTTTAATTGGCTTACTCTGATATAAGGTGCAACCTTCTCCCGCCATCTCTTTTTCTCTTTTCTCTTTCTCATAAAGAGAATGTAATAAATCAAGAAATATAAATTGATTCCTAAGAGTATCAGTAAAA
This sequence comes from Parcubacteria group bacterium CG10_big_fil_rev_8_21_14_0_10_36_14, assembly GCA_002772895.1. Classification (NCBI taxonomy): domain Bacteria; species Parcubacteria group bacterium CG10_big_fil_rev_8_21_14_0_10_36_14. The sequence continues at coordinate 17,244 of PFCS01000001.1, forward strand.
TCAATATAAACCATAGATATTTCAATATTGTAGCGCCGATAAGTCCTATTAAGCCACGAGATACGGTAATAGTAATCTTATTACTTGGACCACTCTTTGCTCCCTTATCATTCTCTACTTCTGCCCATACGCTGTAAGGCCCCGACTTTACACCCTCAGGTGAAATATAGGCGAAGCTTCCATCTTTGTCTGCCCTTACCTTCTCTTCTGTTGCCGTTTCCCCATCTCTCTGAACCCAAATTATAACCTGAATGCTAGGATATTTAGTTGTACCATCCACCTTAAGCTTATCTCCCAAAGATAATGTTTCTGGATACTTTGTTAATACAGGAAGTTCCAGTCCTTCTACTTGTCGTGTTAAGGTAACTTCTTTAAAGTTTCCCGCCTTATCTACCGCTCTTATATTGATAGAATGCTCTCCAGAATCTAGTATTGGCATTTGATATTCTCCGGTTCCATCATCTTGCCAAATAATAGCGTCAGCACCATCAATGTTTATTTCGTAATGATCTATACCTGATGTTTTATCAAATGCTTCTAATTTTATAATTGGTTTTATGTCTGTTATCTCTGTTGATTTAAAGACAGCGGTAAATCTTTCTGGTTCTTCTGTATCTATATTAAATCCAAAATGAGTAATTCCGCTCCAACCGGCAGAATTCCTTAAACGAATATGAAAATACCAAATTCCCTCATCAACATCCCTAAATGTCCAGAATGTTCTTAGTCCGTCTGAGATAGTTCCTGGATTGGTTAGAGGATTTCTATCCGCTAAAACATTTATCCCCGTGACGTCGCTCGTTATCCTCCAGCTGAACGTAGGGCTGTTATTTGAATACCATTTGAGTGAATCGGGGTGCGTTGCGGATGAAACTTTGGGTGCGGCAGGAACACCCATAATTCCCGTAGAAGGGAGAGAGGGGGGGTACTTTTTTTTCAGTAGGAGCTATTAAATTGAAAGAGGCCTCACCGCGAGTTTTTAATATATCTGTTCCTAGACCATCATTAGCCCGAACTGCTGCCGAAGAAAAAACCAAAGAAGCAACGCCTGCTTTTTCCGCTTTAAAAACAATGCCGAAAAGTTTTCCGCTGGAACCATTGTATCCAGGTGTCGGTAACCCACCATTAAAACTTATCGTTCCGTTATTATTTGAAAAGGATGGAGGCTGGACCCATAAAGAGAAGGCCGATCCTGATTGGTTTAAAGAGACCACACTTAAATACTCTGTAGGAAAGTTTATTATTCCTTCTGCATTATTTATAGCCTCTCCCTTTGTATCAATATATGCATTAACGGTAAATATATTATTTATTGTATAGCTTCCTGTGGAAGGCTGAAAATAAATAGACGCTGCGTTTGCAACCTTAGGAATAAAAATAAAAAATACAAAAAGTAAGGTAGCACTTATTTTAAGCCCTAGTTGGTTTTTAAAAAATATACTAATTTTTTTTATTTTCTGTTCCTCCATTTTATAAATATCCTAGATAAAAAGAAAAATAAAATAAATAATATTACTACGCAAGACAAGATAACTATATATCTAAATTGAATTGCTTGTTTTTCTTGTGGTAAATTTCTTGCCGCCAGTTCTGCTTCTCGCCTATTTCCTACTTTATCCACAGCCACTACTTTTATTATACTACTTAAATTTTGATCCTTCAACAAAAAAGGCGACTTTGCACGGACTGCCGAGCCCTCTCCTTCTTTAACTTCATAATAATCAATACCTGAGCTAGTATCTGTGGTGGAAAAGGTTATAAAATACTGGTTACTAAAAATGCTCGGACTTTATCCTATCTCGATAGTAAATTCTTCCGGCGGGATACTATCGTTACCCAATATTTCGCTCCATTCATCTTTTGGTAAAACATCCTGTGGACGACCTTGTATCATAAATTTTGCAGGCTGTTGCCATGGATTCAGCTCAGTTCCTAATCCATCATTTAAATATAATGCCAAATCATCACCAAAACTTAATTCCGCCTCCCCTTCGTTAGTCGCACTAAATATAATTTTAAAAAGTTCGCCTTCACCTTGCCATCCACCTCCATGTCCTCCAATAAAATTAATTTCTCCTTTTTTATTAGAAAATTCCGGCTCTTTTAACCAAACATTAAAAATAGAGTTCCCACTGCTCAAGTCCTCTACTTTTAATTTATTACTATCAAACAAAATTTTTCCTACAACAAAAGGGGAAATGCTCCCATTTATAAATATGAAAGGAGTTAAAAATGATAAATATATGAGCCCTTCCAAAATAAATAAAATTATCTTTTCAGCTTGCTTATTATTTGTCATAAAAAATAAAAAATGCCTTATGGTTTATTCTTATTTTATTCCCTCCCTGTAGCCGTGTCAATAAAAACTGCGAAAAACAAAAAACACGCCTATCTAGACGCATTTTTTGTTTTTTTACTATTTCTTTTGGCTTTGACCATTTCCGTTTTGTGCGCTGTCCGAACCTTTTGTCCCACTGTTTCCAAAGCTATCGGTGGTTTCTGTATCATCAGTAATTTCTGTATCATCGGTGGTTTCCGCATCATTAGTGTTTCCTACTTTTTCTTGCTGGTTAACTCTTTGCTGTACTTGAATTTTATCATCTTCTCCTTTATTTTGTTGTTGCAATTGAAGATCTTCCATTACACGCACCCTTTGTTCAAGTTTGTCTTCCAATGCTTTTTTTTGCGGTTCATCAAATTTTTGCAATTGCACTTGATACTTTACATTTGAACTATCGATAACTTTTCCAATTGCTTCCTTTGCATTTTCCGGTACCTGACTAAAAACTTTTGTAAGAACCTCTCCGTGTCGTAAGAACCCTTCTGTTATTTTTGCTCTTAGTGCACTAATGTCTATACCTGTTTTTTCCGCTTTTGCAATCTCAAGTTCAATCCGTTTTTGATATTTATCTTGTATCCCAAGAGCCTTTTCTATTAATTGCTGACTTCGCTCTTCTGTGCGAGTTTGTTTTGTTTCCGCTAATAATTTTAGTTCTGCTAATTTTTCATCTGCATATTTTAATACCTTTTCTGCTCTTACATCTGCCTGAAATGAAAACCAAATATCCAAATTTTCTACTAACTGTTCTAAAAAATATAATGGATGCTCCGGTGTCCAGCCCGCATCAGGCAATGCATCTTCGGATGTTGTTGTAACTTCTTGCGCCAAAACCGGTAAAGCTAAAAAACAAAGCGCAAGCGAAAGAATACAAATTCTTATCTTCATATTATTTTGCAATTAATTATTATATCAACAATAATAAGGAACGAAAAACAATTATTGTATAAATACAAATGATTATGCAATTATTTATTTTAAAAATTTTAGTTATCTAGTTATTATCTATACAATAACATAAAAATAAAAAAAGAAAACCCGTTGAAATTAATCAACGGGTTGTTTGGTGAGATTTGTTACTTTGCACGCATCCGTTCCAAAACGGTTTGCGCACGGCGAAGCTCGGGATAGGTGATAGAGCTCCAGTAAACTGTCAGGTGGGCCTTGGCGCTTTGTCTCGCGCCGAACTGCGGATTGCCGATAGGCTCGACGACGGACTGGGATAGCCCGCAGAGAGATGAGCCTGACAAGGGCTCCAGCCGAAAGGTTCTCGGCTTCGGCAAGGACTCGCTTGCGAGGATATCCTCTGTCGCCTCACGCATCACACGCACTTGAGACTTACAATCAAGCCCCATCTGCATCACGTGAATATTGAGCGAAAGCGACGCTGGCATTCCGATCTCGGAAGCCGGGCTAACAATGAGCGGAAGCTCGCTTGCCAGTCGGGATCCGTTGTTCGCGCCGGCGCATCCGAAGATACCCAATGCGACCAGAAACCACAGGTGTGCGAGAACGAGCAACTTGGTAGCAAACTTCATATCCTCCAAAAACTCATTTCTCGTTCGACGACGTCTATTCTCGTTCCATCCTTGGTTATATTTCATTGCATTTCTCCTTGTCTTTGTTTTGCGGTTTATTGGCAGTCAATTTGCTGAATGTTTCCTAGAAGCATTTCCGCTCTCTTTGCTTTGTTTATTTTTATTATTTGCCAAGTTAACGAAATCTCGGCAACGGTTTTCTGTCTGTAAATACTCCTCAAAAAAACACGGAAAATCTCCGGAGTCGGAACATCAGACTCCTTGAAACGTTGAGAAAGGTTGTCCTTGACGCACTGCCAAGGATCGCTGTCTGTCCATGTACCATGAACTACAACGTCAACGTTCCTCGCTATACCAAACGGTACGATTGATATCTCCACGTTTGCCTTTTGCGCAGTGCTCACACAGCCACAAAAGAAAAGTGAACACAACGCCAAAACGATGACCTTATGATGCGTAGCCTGCATGCGGAGTCTCCTTTTTTTTGACTTTGGAGAAAGCGTCTCGTATCGAGACGCCCGATACAAGGCAACTTTCTGCGGTTTTTGTACTAAAATTTTAACGAACTAAACTTAAATAAGTATAGCATATTTTTGACAATTTGTCAAGATACTTAACAAAAAATTAGCTTAATTTAGATAAAAAAGCACGGCTTGAGCCATGCTTATTCATATTTTCTGTCTAAAAGTCTAAACATAACTAAAAAGGTTACCAACCCGACAATAAAACCTCCAAGTATGTCTACAACAGCATGTTGCTTCACGGTTAACGTTGAAACAGAAATTAAAATAGCGGCGACTGTGCTCAAAATTCTAAATCTTAGAGAAAAACGCCAGTTGACAAATCCAATATACGAAACAGAGCTCACATGAAGTGACGGAAAAAGATTATGCGGTCCGTCAACAAAATAGATAGCACGAAACAAAAGACCCATAAGCCCGCTCTGTGGAACAATCTCATCCGGACGAGGCATTGTTGTGGGAAGCATAAAAAATATCGCAGACGAAACAAAAGTGATAAGCCAGTATCCACCAACTACCCGAAAAAAATCTCTATATTTAGGAACAGTAAAAATAGCTGTTGCGAGATATGGAAAAATTAAATAATAAATAAAAATCGTCCACGGAATAAATGGAATCTTTTTCTCAAAATTAAACTGAATATTATATGACCCCATTACTCTGCCCCAACTATTGGCCAAAAGATAAAGGCCTCCTCCAATAACCATAAGCACCGAACACCAATATACTCTTTTATAAAATTCTTCCGGTTTTTTCAATGTGCTTCTCCTTATTATCTTTAAACACTATGCACTATATACTATTTACTATAAAAACTATCTTTTGTAAATAAAAAAGCCGCGGAAGGGCGGCAAATGTTTTTATCTTTCGTGAAGCCAAAAGCTGAATTCACTATTCATATTATTAATCTTAAACGCAATATAAATAATAAATGCAAACCTACTTAAGCTATTTTGTTCCATAAATGTTTCTACGTAACGCTCTCCTATATGCATGGCCCACATATGAGGGAAAATCTTTCCAATCGGCAAGTGCATATGACTCGTTACTTCTGCTTCCCCCAATACAAATTCTACTCTGCCTTTTTTATCCGTTAATATCACGCGGACTCTTTTGTTATTAACCAAAATTCTTCTCACTTCCGCGCTATCCGGGATAATCACTGAAAAGGTATAATTTTCCACGACTTGGGAAAGATTAAACTTGTTCCAGTCAGAGATATAAACCACCGGAAGCATCCCTCCTCCTTTTCAAGAAGTATTTATCACTCTACTATAAAAATAAAAATTAATCAAGACTTCTTAAAAATATCATGAGACCAATACCAAATAAAAAAATAATAAATGAAGGTATAAATTTTGACCACTTTTCTTCTTTTTTTAATTCTGGTAATAAGTCTGCCGCAGCAATATAGATGAATCCACCAGCAGCAATAGGCAAAAGATAATAAACAAAGCTATCGGAACCTACTAAAAAATATCCAGCCAACCCCCCGAGCATTGCCGCTATGGCTGATAAAAAATTAAACATAAGAGCTTTCAGTTTGCTGAAACCGGCATAAAGCAAAACTCCAAAATCGCTTATCTCTTGCGGAATCTCATGTAAAATAATCGCCAAAAGAGACACTACCCCTAATTCAATATTAACCATAAACGTTGCCGCTATAATTAACCCATCAATAAAATTATGAATTCCATCACCAATAACGTTCATATAACCAAAGGTATGTATGTCACAGTGGCTTTTATGACAATGCCTCCAGTGTAAAATCTTTTCAACTAGAAAAAAAATAACAAAACCAACTATAACTAAAATATAAGGTATCAAGCTTCCGTCTAACGCTTCTATAGATTCTGGTAATAGATGCAAAAAAGCCCCTCCCATCATTGCTCCGGCAGAAAGTCCAACTAGAACCAATAAGATTTTACTTAATATTTTTTGTTTTAATAAAAGAGTTAAAACTCCGATAAAAGATATCAAGCTAACCAAAAAAGTGGCGCCTAATATATAAAATAATGTTTGCATAAAAGTATCTAGAAAACCTAAAATAGATTCTCTTAATTAATTCCTTCCAAAAGATTAGTCCCTGTCATTTCGGGAGCTATCGGAAGGCCGGCTGTTTTTAAAATCGTTGGCGTTACGTCAGATAAAAGCCCTGTTGGCGCAAGAAGAGAGAGGTCTCCATTATTTATCTCTTGCATTGACTTGCCAATCCAATCTTTTCTAACTGCAACAAATGGCACAGGATAAATACTATGTTCTTTATCAATTTTTCCTGTATTTACTTTGACAAGTTCTTCGGCATTCCCATGATCTCCAACAATAAAAACCGCGCCTCCATAATTTACAGTTGTATTAACAACCCGAGCTAAACATTTATCTAAAAATTCAACTGCTTTTATACTCGCTTCCAAATTTCCAGTATGCCCCACCATATCCGGATTAGCATAATTTATAAAAATAAAATCATGTTTCCCCTCTTTAATTGCTTTTATGACATCATCCGTAACTTCAACTGACGACATCGCCGGAGTCTGGTCATAACTTGAAACCGCAGGAGAAGGCACAAGTATCCTATCTTCGCCTGCAAATTTCTCTTCTACTAAACCATTTATAAAAAAAGTAACGTGAGCATATTTCTCTGTTTCGGCAATATGTAATTGGCGAAGTCCATTAGCACTTATAATTTTAGCCAGCGGATTTTTTACAATAATCGGAGGAAAAATAATTTTAACTGGCAGACCTTTTTCATATTCTGTCATTGTTATAAAATCTAATCCGCCCAAAAACTGCCTATCAAACTTTTTAAAATCAGGTAAAACAAAGGCCTGTGTTATCTGTCTGGCTCGATCTGCGCGAAAATTAAAAAATACCATCGCATCTTCCGGACTCACTGTCGCAACGGGCTGATTATCTTTTCCAATAATGACCGTCGGACGAAACTCTTCATCAAAGATTTGTTCTTTATATGATTCTTCAATAGCGCGTAATGGATCTTTATGTAATTTTTCCGCAGACCCTTTCACAATCAAATTATACGCTGCTTCTATTTTTTTCCAGTCCTTATTTCTATCCATGGCAATTTTTCTTCCACAAAGAGTAGCAATTTTTCCCACTTTCAACTCATTACAATATTTGATTATTTCGGAAGCAAATATTTTACCACTATCTTTGTCTGCATCACGTCCGTCTAAAAATAAATGTAAAAAAACATTTTTTATATCTTTTTCTTTACAAAAATCCAATATTGCCTTGAGATGTCTGGTATGAGAGTGCACGCCTCCGTTTCCCAAAAGCCCCATTATATGAAATTTGGAATTATTCTTTTTTGTCTTTTCGAGGGCTTCCAAAAAATATGCATTATTCTTAAAAGTTCCGTCTTCTACTGCTTTATCAATTCTTGGTAAACTTTGATAAATTAAAACACCGGAGCCAATATTCATATGTCCGACTTCGCTATTACCAACTTCTCCTTGCGGAAGACCTACGTTTAGACTCGCTGCCTCCAAAAGCATCGTTGGAGAGTATTTTACCATCTTATCAAAATAAGGCATCTTTGCACTTGAAATGGCGTTACTGGACGAAGGGCTAGTAATACCAAAACCGTCTAAAATAATGAGCACTATTGGTTTATTTTTTAATGACATAAAATTAAATTAAGCGAGATCACCTGTTTCTGAAATATTTTTCTCTTTTTTATTACTTAAAAAATCATCAAAAATATCTTTTATTCTTCCGTCTAATTCTTTCAAACCTTCGGCATACTGAGATTTTTTATATTCATCATCTGCCTTTTCATACCATACGACATGCATATTGCGGTCATAAATAATCTTTGTAAGCTCTGGCAATAATTTTATTTTCTCATCAGGATCATTAATCCCATATTCAGAAAAATATTGTTCAATTGATTTTTGTTCTATATTTAGCATAGATAAAAAATTAATTATGAATTTATATATTAAGTATATTTTATTCCGAGTTGTTTTGCAAATAAAAACATCCCTCAAAGAGGGGCGTTTTTATCTTTTTTAATTACTGCCTTCTGTTGTTTCTGGAGTATTTTTCATTCCTCCAAATGGACCGGGTCCTCTGCCGGGTCCTTTGCCAGCCGGCGCGCCTTCAGGTTTTGGTGGCAGAGTCTTTCCCATAGAAATCATTTTTGCGAGCTGAGTTAAACGATGAGCATTCTGAAGCTCTATAAATGCTTCGCCGTATTTTTCTTCGCCTAATTTTTCTTTTCCATTATCATAAGCATCTTTCGCTTCATCAAGTTTCGCTTTGGCGTTATCAATATCTTCTTGAACCATTTTTGTCTGATTGTCACTGATATATTTTTCAACTTCTGTGATTTTATTTTCCGCCATTTTCATTATTCCTTCTACTGCTTCTTTAGGTATTGTATTATCACTTTTTATCCGAGTTTCCAACTCTATTCTTTTTTGCTCCATAAAATCTGCTTTTTCTTTAAATTTTTCCGCAAAACCCATATCGCCCTCTGCTAATTTTTCAAACTGGTCACCAACCTTCGCAAAAATATGTTCACGCGCTTTTAAAGAATTTTCCAATCTGGATGCAATTCCCAACGCTGGACCGGCCATCCCCATATCTTTCATTGCTTCCAAATATTTTTCTGCAAAATCCATTCGTTCATTTATCTTTTGTTGAAAATCATTTTTTTGTTCTTCGGTTATTTTTCCATCTTCATATAATTTTTCCAGCTCGTCTAAACGTCTTTCAACTAAGTCTGCTTGCCAACCGGCTTTTGACTCGGATGAAAATTTCATCCAGCCACGCATTCCTTCTGTTATATTTTTAACAGGGTATAATATTTCGTCTGGCAAAGAATCTTCTGCCGCATAAGCAGTCGCTCCTCCACCAAAAATCACGGCTAAAAGTAACGCTAAAGATATCATTTTTGTAGGCATAAATAATTGCATATTTAATTTTAAGCTAGGAAGCTGTGGCTTCCAATTTATATATTGCGAAAATCTATTATCTTTCATAGAGTTTCTTTCCATAAAAGACGCAAGCTCCTCACGAATATTGTTTTTATCTTTTGGGTTTAAGTTAGTCTGCATATTTTTTTAATTTTTTAATCGCGCGATTTAAATTTACAGAAACCCAATTCTCGCTTTTTTCCAAAATTTGCGAGATTTCTTTCGGACCCATCTGATTTATATAACGCATGAGAATAAGGTTTCTTTCACTATCCCGTAATTTCTTCATAGTCTGCAACAGCTCTTTTGCTTCTGCTTTCATTATTATATTATTGTTTTGAGTTATGCTGATTTCAAACCCAGCCTCTATAAAACCATCTAATGAAACCGCCTTTTTCTTTCTTGACTCATCAATCGCCAGATTAGTCGCAATTCTATAAATAAGCGCTTTAAGATTATCAATCTTTCTGCCTTTTGTAATATAAATCCATGCACGAGTAAATGACTCTTGCATTAATTCTTTTGCTCTTTCGCCGTCATAAACACGAAAATAAAGGTGGCGGTAAATGCCATCTGCCAACTCATCATAAATTTTTATGAATTGTTTTTTCTCGGTACCTTTTTCTATATTCATATCGGCTTATTTATATAACGAATGGCCCTTAATAATCTTACAACTCTATACCAAAACAAGACTTTTGTCAATAATTCTAAAACGTTTAGCAACTAACGGCCAGTATTTAGTGAAAATAAAAAAGTAGCAAAAATTGTCTTTTTTGAGGTGAACTAATAAAAATTATGAAGACTGCCCCAATGAAAACTATGCTTAACAAAAATAAAAAAATAGCTTAAAATATCCACATTGATAACAAGGAGTTTGCTTTTGAAAAAATATCCACAGAATCCAAGAATTGCAAGAGTAATAATAACATTGAAGTGTTTATGTTCGTGTCATTATTGTTGCAATAAATATGAAACAATAATGTCTAACGCGGTAGAAATATCTAATATCGCAAAAATGGATATGTGTGATATTTTATGTATTACGGGTGGAGAACCAATGCTTGATCCAGATAAAACGTTAAAAATTATCGCCCTGGCAAAACGGATAAACCCAAGTTTAATTATCTACCTCTATACAGCTTGGTTTTCAGAACAATTACCAGAAATAATTGATGCTGTAGATGGAATACATTTCACGCTCCATTCAAATGCAAACAATAAAGATATAGATAATTTTCAACGATTTCAAGAAATGCTCCGCGAATATGCTGATAAATCATTTCGTTTATATATAAATTCAAATATCAAACGTCCGATCACAATCTATCCATATCTCTGGAAACGTGTAGAAACGAAACCTTGGCTGAGTGAAGAAACATTACTTGCTGTGCAACCAAACGGTTTGCCAAAAAATGAAGCTCTATATATTAAAATAAAATATTTATTTACCAACTAAACATAGTTGGTTTTTTGGGGTGACTAGAGGGAATTTCACGTCGCTTCGCTCTTTCGAGAACCTCCGGGTTCTCGAATAACTCTCCTCTGAATGTAGGGGAAATACTTTCCCCTACCACCCCTTTGTCCAATCCCCTCTCTAAATTACAGCCACGAAAAAACAACGGAAGAACCGTTGCTTTTTCGTGGGGTGACTAGAGGGAATTGAACCCTCGTTACTAGGACCACAACCTAGCGCTCTACCATTGAGCTATAGCCACCATAATAGCTGGGGAGGGTGTCGAACCCTCGACCTCAGGCTTATGAGTCCTGCGCTCTAACCAACTGAGCTACCCAGCCATGGTACCCCCGGGGGGAATCGAACCCACATATCTAGCTTAGAAGGCTAGTGTTCTATCCATTGAACTACAGGGGCAAAAACTTCTTATATCTTACACTAAAAAACCAATTTTGTCAAGCGAGTATCACGGTTTATTTCAAGCTTTGTTTTTTATTTTATTTTTTTATTGCTTTCTTGTTGTGGCATCTATTATGCACCTCACGTAAATGTTTATCGGTAATATGCGTGTAAACCTGCGTTGTCGTAATTGATGAATGTCCGAGCATTACCTGAACAGTACGGATATCAGCATCATTTGATAGAAGATCTGTCGCAAAGCTGTGTCGCAATGTGTGCGGAGTAATCTGCTTCGCAATGCCGGCAATTCTCGTATATTTTGCTACCATTCTTTGCATACTTCTTGGCGTCATTGGGTCTTCGTCTCGTTTTGCTAAACTTGCGGCGGCTTTATCCATTCGCACAAACATCCATGGAGACACATCAATCCTTTTATCCAAATATTCCTTTAACCAAAAGGCTGCTTGTTCAGACAAAAATACAACACGAACTTTTTTCCCTTTTCCTCTAATGGTAAATTCTATTGCGCCTTTTTTCTTTTTTAAACTTATATCATCGCGCTTTAAACGGCATAATTCTGAAACACGAAGTCCGGTTGAAAACAATGTTTCTAAAATAGATTTATCGCGAAGGTCTCCTAATTTTGGCTTTTCATTAAGACTTTTCACCGGTGCTTCCAAAAGTCTTTTAATTTCATCTTCGTCTAAAAAATTTACCATTCGTTCCGGCATTTTAGCCAGTTCAATCTTCTCCGAAGACAAGCTCTTCATATCTTGTTTGGCTAAAAACTTTAAAAATGAACGTAACGCAATTAAATGATAGTTTTGCGTGTTTTTTTTAAGCGGTTCGCCATCCATTGTTGAAAGTCGATTAAGATATATACGATATTGTCTAATTAATGGAAGGTTGATTTCCTGCGGTTTTATAGGAACACGTCTTTTTTTTGCTTGGCTTACCCAATCAAAAAAGCGAGTTAAATAAAAACGGTAGTTATCTATTGTATTTGCGCTTCTTCCACGCTCTACTTCTAAATAGCTCAAAAATGCCTCAACTGGCTTGTTTCTGATAGTTTTTGTTTCCATATTTTGGCTAAATTTACTTATTTATTAGCTTTTAGCTCTTGACAAAAGCATTGAAATATGCTATATTTTGGCTAAACAATAGAAGTTCTTTCCAACCCAATCACAATCAATAAGGAGATAAGATGACCATGATCGTTGGGCTTTTGACCGTAGCAAGCTGCATGCTCTTCGGCAAGATGAAGCTCGGTGCTTCGCTTGTCTGTTTAATGCTCGCCGCTACCACCGGACTACTTCTTTCCTAAAAGGAGACGACATGCAGGGAGTTCTCGGAGCAATAGTGCTCTTCATTGTCGCTACTTTTATCGCTGGTATAGCGACAGAGGGCAACAAGAGCAATCACGCGGGAAAACGGCGTTATCGGTATGTTGTAAAATATGCAAGCCATTCTCCCTACCAACCAATCAACTTCAACAAGTACTCCATCGGCAGAGCTTCGGTCCGTAAGAGACGCGGAGTTGTGGCAACACAGCTCCATCGGTTTCAACATATTCTGCAAGAAAGCCCAGAGGCAGTAAAGCAAATTCTTGCGGCCAGTGAATCAGCAGGCGTTCCGGTTGACGTAGCACTTGCGCACTGGGCACAAGAATCATTCATGTCTTTGAGCGGTGACAGCGGAACTCCGGCTCTTACTGCAATTGAGCGGAACATCCGTGAAGACCGACGAAGACGTGGATCGTTCATAAAGAACAAGCAGGCCTTTCTAAACATCTGCCAAAAGTGTGGATACTACAAAAAGTACGGCACAGAATGCAGACAACTGAAGGGTTCTTCAACCGGAGCTCTTGGCTCAATGCAGTTTATGCCGTATACCTGGGGAGATCCGTCAAACAGACGGGACCTCGATGGTGACGGCGTCGGCTGTCCGCTGAATCTTGCTGAAGCGTTCTATGCAACAGCAGAAAAGTTAAGAGGTCATGCGGACTTTGCGCGTCAGAACAACAATAATTGGCGTGTACTCCCCGCAAAAGAGCATATCTATGTTCTTTCGCCGATCCCTTCCGGTCTTCTGGAAAATGAATGGGACTTTGCCATGTTGCGCTATGCAGGAGAATATTGCAGTCGCAACTACGCATATGTAAAAAGGGCAAAGCTTCTTCGTCCACACCTTTGCGGGATGATCCGCGAAGCTACCGGGCAAAAGCTCGATTGCTCTATGGAACCATCCGCATTCTATCTCGCCTCCAACTAGCCCCGTGCATTTCTGTACGGGGTTTTCTTTTTAAAAAATGTTAATAATTAGCGTTTGGCGTTTAGTTTATTATTGCAATTATTATAAAGTAAAATATCATTTACTAAGTGCTAATTGCTATACGCTATGTGCTATTTATATTATAACATATACGTCGCAAAATATTAACGCTCCAGCTAATCGGTGTATAGTTAACCTTATGGGGTGACATTATGCTAAGGCTAAGGGTGACAAAGGTTAACTCTTAATTAGCAAAATAAATATATGGCAGGATCACCC
>PFCS01000002.1:0-147 GCA_002772895.1 Parcubacteria group bacterium CG10_big_fil_rev_8_21_14_0_10_36_14
CGTCCTTAAAGAAGAACTTATTATCCTTAATTTTTCAAAATCATCATCACTGATTTTTTGATTTTGCAATTCTTGCTCTGCGATTTGTCTAAAAAATTTTGCCGAGTCAATAAATGCTTTATATTTATTGTTAAAATCTTGCGGAAA
>PFCS01000002.1:289-3564 GCA_002772895.1 Parcubacteria group bacterium CG10_big_fil_rev_8_21_14_0_10_36_14
TTCCGTAAATGAGCCAAGCACTGTGCTTAAATTTTTCTTTATCCAATTATCTGTTTGCATAAAATAAGGGTATCCCTCTCCATATTTGGCAAGCAAGGGTTTAAAACAATTCAGCCAGCTCCAATAAATATTTTGCGTCCAAACGCTTTGGCTATAACTAGAGAACTCTTGTTTAAGCTTAGCAATAACTTTTGCAATTATTTTATCAGATTCTCTTTTTTGTTGCTTTATTCGCTCCTGATTATTTATCCATTCATCCAGATAATTTTTGACAACAGTATTATCAGGCGCAATTACACTCAGTGGCATTAAAGCTGTTGGCATTGTCGGTAAAAGTTGTCCAGTCTCGGGATCGGGAATGCCAACGCCTTGGGTTAGATTGCCGATAATATAGGCATCGGGAGTGAACCTTTGTCCCATAAATCTAAATTGCATAGTATCTGCCAAAAGCTCAGCTCTTTTTCCACCGTCGTCAAATACCGCCAAGGCCTCTGAGATTATTTTAGGCGATGGCAACTCTTTTTTTGCTTTATCTATAAATTTATTCAAAAGCTCGTCGTCTACAAAATCTTTATCCGAAATATTGCTGTTTCCATAAACTTTTTTAATTAAATCAGTATATTGATATGCGGTTAAATCATCCACCTCTCCTACGAAAAAATCTATCACTGCCGACATATCTGACCACATTTCTGATAATTTCTCATCACTAACTTTAAGATTATTTATTTGCCCCGTCATAATCAATGCATCCCTTGTTAAATCAGAACTTTTAACTACAAACCCCATTCTGCCATACCACATCATTGAAATAAAATAACTTTTTAAAATATCGTTTTTTGTGTAGTGCGAACGAGGCTTGAATTGCGAATAATCATTTTCAAGCTCCTTACGAAGCGGAGTAAATAATGGAGAGGCCTCTTTGCCCTTAGCTTTTTGTATTAATTCTAATTCTGACTTAGCTAATTGATAAATTTCGTCACTCAGCTCAACCCCGTCATAAGTTTTATTATTTAACGAGAACATAAAATCTTTTTCACTGTTAGCTATTATCTGTTTATCGACAGCATCTAAATATTGAGCAAAGGTGTCATAATCTTCGGGCTTTAAATTTATTCCTACGGAAGTGTTGCCTGCGTCTAAAACAACAAGAGGAATTAGATAATAAGCTGACAACCGTTTGTATGATTCTTTTAATTTTGTATCATCTACGGAATTATATTTATTAATTGAATCCAAAAATAATGCCCTTGTCATTGATCGAAGCATGGGCTGAAATTTAGTTTCTTCTATTCTTTGGAAGCTCCTATCAACTAAAATATGATATAAGTGTAGAGCCGTATCACTGCTGATAAAAATTGCATTATTCTGTTTACGATAATATTGATTTGAATTTCCGTCAAAAGCATCATACATATCAACAAAATCATCCATATCTTGAAAACCAGACTGGTCTTTAATTATATTATTGTAATCAAGAAAAAAACCATCATTTTCTAATGTTTGTTTTTGTATTTGGGAAAACTGAATATTTTCTTCTTTTGTAAAACTTTCTAAATTTTCTATTTCTGAAATTTTTATCTTACTAAGAGGTATTGAGGGTTTTATTTTACTTGTTGCTTCTTTTACTTGCGCAAAAATTGGCTTGACTAAGTTAAACTCCCAAAAAGCATTCTTTTTGGTTTGTTCTGGGTGTTTTGCAAAATTATTTACAAGTGAATAACTCAAAAGCGATATAAGGATGACGGCAAAACAAATAAGAGGAATAAATACAAATTTATTTTTAATGCTAATATTTTTTATATTAAATTTTTCTTTTTTTTCTTGACTGTCTACCTCAATGCTATCATCGATGTTATGCTCCGACATTTGATTTTTTAAATCATTGTTTAGTTTTTTCATATATTTTTTATAATACTTAGTTTAAAAAAAGATTAAATTTTTAATTATTCCGTACCCATTATTATTTCTCCGCATTTTGCTTGCGCCTCAATAGCGACTTTAATTATATCATCTATTTTCGGTTCAGCTGCATTTAATACATCCCCATTTTTTAGTTTGGCGCTTACGTTAAGGTTGTGGGCTTGAAAAATTTGCGTAACTTCGCAATTATAAATTGCCTGTGTTATTTTTAACCATTGTTCTTCAGCTCCCCATACGGGCCTGCATTTATTATTTTCACAAGTAGGCGTAGTAGATATACAACTATATATACAAGTTGAATCATAATTCATTAATAACCCATTTATTTTGCCGGCATTTTCTTTGTTTACATATATTGCGCATCCAAATGGACATTTTGGTTCTAATAACTGACAATCGGAAGCAACTTGGCAATAATTAGCTTTATCAATTTCCCGCTCAACATAAATTCGTTTTAACCCAGGCGATATTAATAAAATAGTACTCGCTAATATAGTTATAACAAAAAGAATGGGTGTTGGGTTTAATTTTAGTTTTTTAATATATTTATTTAATAACTGGATTATAAAGAATACAAAAGTAAATAAAGCCAAAATAATAAGGTAGTTATAAATGGTATTTTTTACAAAAAAATTATTAGTCCATTTATTTATAAAGAGTCCGTCAATAGCATCTTTTATTTGATATTCTAAAAAAGGTCTTGGCCAACCATAATATCTCCTCATTATTGTTCCTTTTATCGCTATATTTCTAACAAAAAAAGATAGTCCAACCAAAATAGCAGGACTTACGAAGAGTATTATTTTATCAATAAATTTTTTATATAAAGAATAAAAACCCTTAAAAACTATACCCAACCCGCCACCTAACCAAAAAATAAAAATCGGTATTAATAACATTCCGTAAAATCCCGGTTGATAAATAAATGTCCAGCTTATTTTTAATTGAATAGTGGCGATTGCTATTCCTAGGATAACAGAATAAATGATAGATCCGATTGCCAGTGCTTTTAAATACTTATATGCTTTGTCGCCTTTTATTATGAAGCTAAAAAATATTCCTGAAAGCGCAGGAAAAATCATAATATACCATTCTATTCCAAGAATCCAATATGCAATAATTGATGACAATATTGCCAATATAGCGGGGCTGATATATAAAAATATTTTTTCTTTATACTTCATACTTTAATTATAGCACGGATAAATTTTATTGTTTTTATATAAACTTATCGCCTGCAAAACCCACCCTTGTATAATGGTTTGTTTTTTTTCCGCCCCATCCCCGTCAAGGAAAATCTCAGATACAAAAAAATACGTAATTCAACGTATTTTTTTAGTTAGCCAACCTAG
>PFCS01000003.1:0-2537 GCA_002772895.1 Parcubacteria group bacterium CG10_big_fil_rev_8_21_14_0_10_36_14
AAAAAAGAAAAAAATAATTTTGTTTTACGTTTTAGCGCAAAATATTTAAAAAAATGGTTTATTCTCTCTGGCGCGCTTGGTTTTTTGTTGCTTATGTTCAGCTATGAGCGCGCAGTATTTTTGAGCGCTCGATTTTGGTTTCTTATTTGGGGTGTTGGTTTTGGTGTCTGGTTGGGATTTATAATAAAAAAAATAAAAACTTTACCGGATAGAAAAGATGAATTGAAGCGCCACGCAGAGTATAATAAATATTTACCAAAAACAAAAAAGCGATAACATCGTAATAGATATTTGATAAATGTTATCGGTATTTGTATATTTGTATGAGCGTAATATGACGGAAGCTAGAAAATCTTTAGGCAAGTTCGGCGAAAACCTCGCCGTTTCTTTTTTAAAAAAGAAAGGATATAAAATTTTGGAAAGGAATTTTGTAATCAGTGGTTTTGGTGAAATTGATATTATTTGTAAAAAAAAGGATAGAGTTATCTTTATTGAGGTTCGGACAAAAAGTAATTTGTTATATGGAACGCCGGAAGAAAGTATAACGCCAAAAAAACAACAGAAATTAATTAATTTAGCGCATTTATATTTGGATATAAAAAAATGGCATTTTAATAAATTTGCCATTGACGGAATATTTATTGAAAAAAAAGGTGAAGAATATGAAATTAGGCATTTGGAGAATATGTTGGAGTGCGATTAGACTATAATGCAACTAAAAATATCAAGAGAAAGACGACTTGCAAGAGCAAGCCGTTTTTAAATGACAAATCATACCGCTCTGCAATTAAATCATGGTTTTTAAAATGCCATTTATGTATGACGCGTAAAAATTTTGGCGCATTCGGTAAGCTAAGCTCATATATTCCTATTAAAACATCTGGAATAATTGCGCCGATAAGAGCCATACTTGTCACAAGCTTTGTGTGATAAATCCCTAGATTAAATATTAAAATTACGAAGATAACGGTGGCTATGGCGTTCAACATTGTGCCTGCCATTGCTTTTTTCATTGATAGTTCTTTGTTTTTGTATCTTTTGTACATATGGCTATCTCCATGAGGGATAACATCTAAAATAATATGGCTTATAAGTCCACATATAAAGGCTAAAATCGGATTGCCTGTTGCTTGACCTACGAGAACGCCAGCCCCAGCATGTACTAATAAATTCATAATAATATGATTGTTATTAACTTAATAATATATCAATTTTAAGAAAATGTCAATTGATATAAAATATAATTTATGGTTAAATTATATGAAAGGAGGATGATTTGAGTAAATTTCAGATATTTTTTTTGGGCGTTATAACAATGGCTACGGCCGCTTGGTTCTTTATAAGTCCTTCATACATCGTTTTGGTCGTGACTTTGGGGTGGAAATCGTTTTTGATATTTCCGTTGTTTTACGGACTTATTGCCTGGCTCATAATATATATTTATGGTGATGTTGATATGTCGATAGATGTTTTTATCAAAGATAAGATAAAAAACCCTCGCCTTAAAAAGAAGTTACTGAAAATTTATGGAAAAAGCAGATTTTTTGCTTTGTGCCTCACAGCCTTTACTCTTTGTCCTTTGGTCGCGCCTATTTTAGCAAAACTTTGTATAAAAAATAAAAACAGAGCATTATTGGCAGGAATTTTATTGAACATTACGACAACGACAATTTGGATACCGATTTATCTTTTTGGCTGGAAAGCAATAAAGGCGATAATGGGAGTATAATGTCAAACTTGTTTTTATTCTATAGAATCAATAAAACTAAGCCGTCGAGCTTAGTTTTTTCGATGGTGCCGATGGTGGGAATCGAACCTGCCTGCCGGCAGGCAGGCCCACATGCCCGAGGGCACACGATTATAAATATTCAAATGCCGATGGTGGGAATCGAACCCACATGCCCGAGGGCACACGATTTTGAGTCGTGCGCGTCTGCCAGTTCCGCCACATCGGCATTTGAATATTTATAAAGACTTTAAGAATTCTTTTCCGAAACCGGATTTTAAATATTTTTCTTTTGATCTCGCCTCCCGTCTGCTTAAAAAGTTTTCTTTATAGATTAATAAAAAAGGAGCATATGGTTTTGTTGTTTTTTCTTTCCCTAAATTATGTTGAGATACTCTACGCTCTAAATTGTTCGTTAATCCTACATAAATATAATTTTTTGTAAGCTTTTTATAGCGTAAATAGTAGTCATATTTTTTTAGTGCGCGCCTGCCTGCCGGCAGGCAGGTCTGCCAGTTTCGCCACATCGGCATATCACTCCATATAGATATATATTAGCATAAATTGACCCTTTTGTCAATCTTTTATTATTCTGATATAATATTAATAATTATGGCTCAGGTAATTGCTGTTGTGAATCAAAAAGGAGGAGTGGGGAAGACAACGACAAGCGTAAATCTGTCGGTATTTTTAGCTGCGCTCGGAAAGTTTGTCCTTTTGATTGATTTGGACCCGCAAGCAAATGCTACATCCGGGCTTGGAATAAATCATTCATCTACGGATAAAGGTATTTATGAGGTTTTGAGTGGAG
>PFCS01000003.1:2650-3483 GCA_002772895.1 Parcubacteria group bacterium CG10_big_fil_rev_8_21_14_0_10_36_14
GAAAATCGCTTGGCTTTGGCTATTCAAGAAGTACGTGGAGCTTATGACTACATTATTATAGACTGTCCGCCGTCTTTGGGGCTTCTTACTATTAATGGGCTAGTTGCCTCGGATAAGGTGCTTATTCCTGTACAGGCAGAATATTATGCATTAGAGGGTCTTGGTCAGTTGATTTCTACCATAAATCTTGTAAAAGAAAATATAAAGTCCGAACTGGAGATACTTGGAGCGGTTCTTACGATGTTTGATAAAAGAAATAAACTTTCCGGAGAGGTTATGCAAGAGTTATATAAATATTTTCCTGACAAAATTTTTCGTTCGGTAATCCCTAGAAGCGTGCGATTGGCAGAAGCGCCAAGTTATGGAAAATCAATTTTGCATTATGATTCAAGTTCTAAGGGAGCCAGAGCGTATGAAAGGCTGGCGAGGGAGCTATTAGATAATGAAATATAAAATTAAATTATGGCTTTAGGCAGAGGATTGGGATCCTTAATTCCACAAAAACAAAATATATCCAGCGCTAAAGGAAGTGTAGTAAAAGAAGAGTCTTCGAAAGAAGGGATAAATTTTATTGAAACAAACAAGGTTTTTCCAAATCCGGATCAGCCGAGAAAGTTTTTTTCTGACGTTGAGATGGAGGGATTGGTTGATTCTATAAAAACGCACGGTATTTTACAGCCGATTATTGTTGCGCCAAAAGATGGAAAGTATGAGATTATTGCCGGAGAAAGACGATACCGAGCCGCAAAACTTGGCGGATTAAAGCATGTTCCGGTTATTGTGAGAGACGTGACCGAACATGAAAAAATGGAACTTTCTTTAGTTGAAAATAT
>PFCS01000003.1:3546-4052 GCA_002772895.1 Parcubacteria group bacterium CG10_big_fil_rev_8_21_14_0_10_36_14
GAAGGGTTTTGGCTGGTGTTGCAGACCCAATAAAACAGGATGAGCTTTATCATAAAATGCTTCAAGGATTATCTGTGCGCGAAAGTGAAGTTAAGAGTCGTTTAGGAAAGAGTGGCGCGCACATCAAAAGAAGTATAAAAGACCAGTCGCTTGTTGATTTGGAAGAAAAGCTTCGCGAAACATTGAAAACAAAAGTTGATATTAAAAAAATGGGAAAAACTTGTCGATTAATGATTGAATGCTATTCTGATGACGAGTTAAAGAAAATAGCGAAATTATTGAATTGTTAGATTATTTTATTATTATATTACTGAAACGGCGCCAAAGGTGTCGTTTTGACATTCTGGCGCTTGTGTCAAGGTTAGAGGAGGCGTAAAGTAAAATTTGCAGGTATTGCCGAAATTGGAACTTGAAAGCAATGATGGGGAAGATTATAAGTTGGCTTTGATGGGTATTGGCAATGGCATGGATAAATTCATAAGTTTTTTTGTCAGCCCATTTATATA
>PFCS01000004.1 GCA_002772895.1 Parcubacteria group bacterium CG10_big_fil_rev_8_21_14_0_10_36_14
TAAAATTTTAAATTATTTGACATATCCACCACTTTAATGGTTTTGACCATATTTTTCTAATTGGGTGGTGCGTTCAGTTTAGATTATTGAAAAGACTCGTAACGCTTGACAAATCTTTTAAAATGTGCTATATTTCTCCTAACCCTAAACCACAGTAAGAATACCGCAAAAAGGAGAGAAACAATGAAAAAGATGCTGGGTAGTCTGCTTGTCGTCCTCGTTCTCGTCGTGTTCGCGACCCTTCCGAGTTTCGCCAATTCCGAGAAGGGCGGCAAGAAGGATCTGCCGCCGATGGTACACATATGGCGCTGTACCGCCTCCTCGGCCTACGCCTGGGGCGTCGGCATCCATCGCGCCCGCACCGTCGCGATGCAACTCGCCCTCAGGGAGTGCGCCGCGCGCACGCCGGCGTACGACGTCTGCAGTGTCGACAGCTGCTCGGTCCAATAGGCCGAGTGGCAACCGCCATGTCTTCAAGACCTCTGGCGGTTTTTTTATATTAATAAAATTTAAAAATATGCCAACAAAAATCCGAGGTCAACGCCTCGGATTTTTTAGTGTATATTAACCACTGTCTACTTCTTCTTTCTCTTTACTTCTATTTTTCCCTCAATAAAATGCATCACAATTTTTCCAACCATATCAGCAATAAGTCCCAAATGCCCCATTCCGTGTTCCATCTTATCTTTTATACCGGCAATAACCTTGCTAATCCCCATCACCTCTTTCATTATTTTATTTATTTTACTTAAAGCACCAATAAGATATATGAAAAATATTATTAAAACAACGGTTAGAAGCCCGGCAGAACAAGCTAAAACAAAATATAAAATATCCAAAGTAGTATTAAACATAATTTCAAAAATTATTTATTCATTAGTCTTGCTTTTATTATACCACAACTCTCTTTTTCTTTCCTTTCAACCTTTGTTTAGCGTGTTTCCGCAAATCCTCATATTTATCCGTTTCATCCATAATCTCCGAACCAATAATTTCTTCTAATACATCCTCAATGGTTACAACGCCCGAAAGGACGCTAAATTCATCCATTACAACAAAAAGGTGATTTCTTGTTTCCAAAAAAGAATCAAAAACCTGAGCTAAACCCTTATTCTCATCCACAAACAAAACTTTTTTTTCACAAGCTTGAAATACTTTTTTATTTTTATTTTTATCACCGATTAATTTTTTGACATATAGAATACCAACAATATTATCCAGTTTATTTTTATAAACCGGAATACGCGAATAACCGGATTTGACGATAACATCAAGGGAGGCGACATCTATCTTTTGAGAATAAGGAAGAGCAAATACCTCTGTCCTTGGCGTCATTATATTAGAAACTTTTTTATCAGCAAACGTAAGAGCCCCTTTTATAATTCTTTCCTCTTCTTCTTTTACATCACTGGCTACGGAATCTTCATGTTCTTCTACGATTTTCATTAATTCTTTTTTAGAATAAATCGTTGCCATTTCTTCTCCCAATAATTTATCAAGCACTCTCGCAATCGGCCAACAAACCGGAAAAAGCAAAATCATAAAAATCCTAACAAACCAAGTGAGCTTAGCGCCCAACTTTAATGAAAAACGCGAAAAAATAGCTTGCGGAGTTATTTCTCCCAATAAAACTATAAGAGCGGTCGCAATAAAACCGGCAATTATACCGGAAGTGATTGAACCTAAAAATACCGCTAATGAAGAATTCACTCCCACATTCCCAATAAGCAAAGTGCATAAAAGAAGATTGCTCTTTTTTCTTATGGGATAAAGTTTAGTCGCGTCTTTGTCGCCTAATGATTTTTTTCTTTTTAACTCATAACTATCCAAACTCATTAATCCCAGCGTCAAGCCTGAGAATAATGCAGAAAACAAAATCAGTATCGCAACTATTATGTAGTTCATATGTTATGATTGTATTATATCATAACATACAAAAAAATGAGGTAATGCCTCAATTTTATACAAAAATATATCCATTGATAATTTTAATAATTTATTCGTAATTGATAATTGAAAATTGTTTCCTACATCCTAATTTCA
>PFCS01000005.1:0-9727 GCA_002772895.1 Parcubacteria group bacterium CG10_big_fil_rev_8_21_14_0_10_36_14
TTATGGATTTTATAAATTTTTTAATCGACAATTACAATATCCCGATTTTAACCACTTTTCTTTTAGGCGTGCTTACTTCAATCAGCCCTTGTCCACTTGCCACCAACATCACCGCCATTGCTTATATTTCCAAAGAAATCAAAACCGCTAAACACACCTTGCTTAACGGAATTTTTTACACGCTTGGACGGGGAGCAAGTTATACCATTTTAGCCACTCTGATTTATTTCGGTTTATCCTCTTTTCAAATTTCAAGCATTTTTCAAGGCTGGGGTGATAAAGTTTTGGGTTCGGTTTTGATAATCATCGGCTTAATAATGTTTGGAATAATTAAAATAAATTTTGGCAAAGGTGGAGAAAAAATTGAAAGAATAAAACTCTGGCTGTCTCAAAAAGGATTTATCAGTTCTTTCCTTTTAGGTATACTTTTTGCTTTGGCATTTTGCCCTTATAGCGGAGTTTTATTTTTCGGCGCGCTTATTCCTTTGGTTTTAAAATCCACCGAGGGTTTAATCTTGCCACCGATTTTCGCTCTTGGTACGGGATTGCCTGTAATTTTGTTTTCTTTCGTTATCGCTTTTATGGTGCAAAAACTTGGTCAGGTTTTTCAAATCATGCAAAAGATTGAAAAAGTAATGCGTTATTCCGTGGCGACAATTTTTGTCATGGCGGGGATTTACTATTTGCAATTTTTGATTAAATATTTTGCTATCTTATGAAAAACAAAATTATAATTCCCACAATTTTATTTATTGCCGTTCTGATTTCTTCATTTTTTGCGCTTTCGCAAGAAAAAGACAAAAACTAAATTTCAACAAACGAAACGGTGGTGGAAGAAAACCAATCAGCAGATCAAATTATTCTTTTTTACGGCGATGGCTGTCCACATTGCACGATTGTTGAGGAATACATCAAAGAAAATAGTATTGGCGATAAAATTTCTTTCGCCCAAAAAGAAGTTTGTTACAATCAAAACAACGCTAAAAAGTTGGGAGCCAAGGCGAAAATTTGCGGATTGCCGACCGATTCAATCGGCGTGCCTTTTCTCTGGGATGGCGAGAAATGTTTAATCGGCGACCAAGACATTATTAATTTCTTTAAGCAAAAAACTAACGGGTAATAATATGAAAAAAATATCAATTTATCTTTTATTTATTTTCGCGATTAGCTTTCTTTTTGCCGATTGTTTTGATCAACACGAAAGTTGTCTATATTAGCTTCAATATTCTGAAAAAAATCCGGTTGACCAATCACTATATCAGCCGACTGGCCATTTGCAGTCGGGAATTGGTTCCAAATTAATAACACGATTATTATAAGCATCAGCCACGGCAAGTTTGCTTCCGTCGGTTGTTACTCCTGTCGGCCAACGTAATTTATCTGGAGCAGTGCCAGGAAAATTTTGAGTCATATCCTTTTAGCCTATAACTAAATCAGCAGGAGTATGATCTTGGGTAGGAATCCTGTTCCAAATTAAAACTCGGTTATTATAGGTATCGGAAACAATTAACCTTTTTCCGTCGGAGACGACCTTCATAGGATAGTTTAAGTTAGTGGCGCTACCGGCGTTATTAAAATCATCAGCATATAAAATTAAGTCTGCTGCTTGGCCGGTTTTAAACCAACCTTCTGGTTTGGTAATTACTTGTTTATATAGTCTTGCAGATGGTATTTTGGGGAAAACATTTGTCAGTGAATCAGAAAACGGCAACTTTTTTTGGAAAAACAAAGAAGCAACAACAATTACCACAGCAACGGCAAGGGTAATTACGAGTATGTTTTTAAAGGGTTTTTTCATAGGCAATAGTCTTAATTAGTTCTATATCTTTTCTCATCAATCCATGACCAAACACTAAAAAGGATAACCAATAATAATCCTGGTAAAAGATGGCTTTGCCCGCCCGAGCGTTCAGTCTCTGTCGCGCTTCGCGCGGCAATCAGTCGGAGTTTCGTTCAAAAAAGGTTCGGGCTTCGTTCAGCAATTGCGACCAAGTTAGACATTTTAAATTTTCAGGGGAAAGAGTTTGCTCGCTCGCCCCGCCTTCGGCGGGTCTCGCTTCGCCGTGCGGGATAAACTCCGGCGGGGCGAGCGAACAAACAAACGCCTCTGAATTTGAAAAAAGTTTAAGTTGGTCGGGCTGGGCGGATTTGAACCTGCCTGCCTGCCGGCAGGCCACCGGTCTCGTCGTCCCGAAGTATCTCACTAAAATCGGGGATACTGGATTTGAACCAGCGACCTCGTCGTCCCGAACGACGCGCGCTACCAGCTGCGCTAATCCCCGATTTTGGCGAGATATACAACAACGTGCCTGTCTGCCGGCAGGCAGGCACTACCAGCTGCACTACAACCCATTAACATAAACAGTTATATCATAATTTATTAAAAAAATCAATATTCGATTCCCGGCACAGCGACAGATTTTAACCGGTCAAATGGATGCTTTATATTTTTTATTTCACTTATCAAGTTAGCTCGCTCGGCAATTTCTTTCGGTAATCCCCTGCCGGTTAAAACTAAAAATTTTTCTTTTGGAAAATTATCAATAAAATTAAGCGCGTCCTGTAGCGTAATTTGATTCAAACGGATGGAATTTAATAATTCATCCAAAATAAGGACGTCTGACTTATCCACAAGCTCTTTGGCTTTATTTAGCGCATTTTGTGCTTGTTGCAGATCGTCTTCATTATTACTGAGCCGAAAACCCCCTCTAATTTCCCCTTGGAAAGGGGAAGAAAATATGCGGTTTTGTCCAAAGATATGTGCTTCTATTCCCAGCTGTTTTAATGTTTTAAACTCGTTACAATAATCCGAATTTTTATCAAAAAAAACAATGGCACAGGTTTTGCCTGCGCCATGAGCTCTTATCAAAGTTCCAAGAGCGGCCGTTGTCTTTCCTTTACCTCCACCGGTATAAATATAAAGCATATTTATGAGCATTTAGAATATCCGCAACTTCGGCAAAGCATACAACCTTCCGAGAGTTCTAATATTGCATGACACTCCGGACATTCCGGAGCAAATCCACGGTCAGCAATCTTAACTTCTGTTTTAGAGTATTCTACAGCCCTTAGCTCTGCTACAACATCGTCTTCCATTCCTGCCGCAGGCAATTCTTCTAGTTTTTCTTCTGTCATTATTTTTTCTTGAGGTTTTTTGAATCCAAGTTCAAGTTTTTGTTGTGCCGCGTTTATATGTTCGCGCAAAATAACTCCAATTGCGTCAGGAATAGATAAAACTTGACCATACTTACTCCAGCTTGGCATCGGTCCGCGGATTCCTCTCAGTTGCTCAAACACTTCCTCCACGTCAATTCCTGAACGCAAAGCTAATGATATAAGTCGGCAGATAGCTTCTGATTTTGCCGCAAAAAATCCTCCGGTTTTGCCAATCGTGGCAAAAACCTCAAACGGTTTACCATTTTCATCGTCATTCACAGTGACAAAAAGCGTTCCATATCCAGTTTTAATCTTATATGTGCTCCCAGAACACACCTCCGGTCTTGGCTTTGGTGTTAGACTTATTTTTGGAGCCTCAGCCTCTTGCTCTTTTTTTTCTTCTTTTGAATATAAGACAGCCAAATCGCGTGAACCGTCGCGGTAGTATGTCATTCCTTTACATCCCAAATCGTATGCCTGTATATATAGTTGGCGCACATCTTCTTCGGTATGGTTGTTTGGCGCGTTTACGGTTTTTGAGATACTAGAATCAACATATTTTTGTATAACCGCCTGCATTTTTATATGTTCCGAAGGAGTAAGCTCTTTTGCTGTTACAAAATATTCCGGTCTTTCTTCGTTTGGATGCTCAGCCTGATGTTTTTCGTAAAGTGGATGCATAATCTCATGCTCACCTAAACGATCTTTGCGGATTGTAACAAAATCATAAACAGGTTCTATCCCGGAAGATGCGTTTGCCAAAAGACCTGTGCTTCCTGTTGGCGCTTGAGTCAAGAGAAAAGCATTTCTTATACCATATTGGCTGATGCCGGCGCGAATATCTTCTGGAAGTTGTTTTATGAAATATCCTTGTAAATATTTTTCCGCATCAAATTTTGGGAAGCTTCCTTTTATCTTGGCAAGTTCTACAGATGCTCTATAGCTCTCATCTCGTAAAAAAGAAAAAAGCTTATCGCAAAAAGCGATTGCTTCTTCTGTCCCATATCTTATTTTCAATTTTATTAGCATGTCCGCGAGACCCATTGTTCCCAAACCGACTCTACGAACATTTTTTTGCGCCATTTTATTTTCAGGATAAAAATATTCAGTAACGTCAATAGCGTTATCCAAAAGGTGGATCGCTTTGTGTATTGTTGATTTTAGAGAATCCCAATTTACTTCGTCGTTTTTTATAAAATTGGAAAGGTTGATTGAACCAAGATTACAAACTCCCCATGCGCCAAGTGGTTGTTCACCACAAGGATTAGTTGAAATTAATTCTTCAAAATACCAACTGTTTGATTGCTTATTGGCGCGTTCCATAAAAAATACACCCGGCTCGCCTGATGCCCACGCAGATTCGCATATCATATCCCAGATAGCTTTTGCGCGAACGGTTCTATATGTTCTTTCTTTCCATTTTAGGTCCCAATCGGTGTCTGCTTTTACTGCCTTCATAAAAGAATCCGAGATACAAACCGATAGATTGGCATTCGTTACCAATCCCATTGTTCTTTTTACAGTTATAAATTCTTCAATATCCGGATGATCAACATCAAGCATGAGCATCAGTGCCCCGCGTCTTGAACCGCCCTGAGTAATTAAGCCCGTTACATAAGAATACAATCCGCCAAAAGAAACCGCTCCGCTCGCTGTTCCGTTTACGCCTTTTACATAACTTCCTTTTGGTCTCAAGGTTGAAATATTCACGCCAACTCCCCCTCCGCGTGCCATTATTTCCGCCATTCTTGTGACAGATTCCATAATGCCTCCTCGTGAATCCGCCGGAGACGGAATCACGAAGCAGTTATAAAAAGTTCGCTGACCAATCGCGCCTGCGCCTGACAAGATTCTTCCACCGGGAATAAATTTGAAGTTTTCCATTGCATCATAAAATGAATATTCAGCCGACTGTCTTGCCTCATCTACTTTTTCAACTTTTGCTATCGTTTTGGCAACACGCAACCACATCTCTTCTGGCTTATGTTCGATTAAATTGCCATTTTCATCTTTAGCGGCATACCTGTCAAGAAAAACTTTTTTATGTATCCCTTGTAATTCCATAGTAGTTTATTAGTTTAATTAAGTTATGTTTCAATTTATCGGAGAATAAAAAACACCAACATCTTTCTTTATGCTTGGTGTGTAATTCAACAAAACACACCCTGTTTTGTTTAAAAATACCCCCCTATGTTTTATTATAAAACATTAAAAAAAATGTGTCTTGTGGATAAACCCGTTTCAAGCTATAAACCACAATTTTTGTATCAAAGATTAAAGCCCCAATGTCAGATTGCCTATATTTTTTTTCTTTTCTTGCAGGTTAAAATCAATATTTATTTCTCTTTTTTCACCAGTTAAATAATCATCAAAACGCAATATGCCATTTTGTTTTCCATATTCATATATCTTTTTTGTTACTCTTACATCCTGACGACAATACTTTTCCAACTTTTCCAGTTTTTGTTCTTTCCAGAAACGAACCGCATCCAAACCATTGCCTGATTTTCCGATTCCCAAAGAACCTTGAGCAATACTATCCAACTTAATACGAAAGCCAAGAGACTTTTGAACTTCATCCATCATATCAAGTGTCGGAAGTTTTAATAAGTCATATGGCGCATAATTATTTAGAACAGGATAGTCAAAGCCGTTCAAATTATAACCAATGATACGGTCGGCAGACAAAAGTTCGTTCCAGAGCGATGGTAAATCTTTTTCAAAATAAACTCTGTATTCATCGGTATTATAATGATATGTAACCAAAAGAGAGAGCTTTAATAGTTTGCAATCGCGCCTGCCTGTTTCTTGAAATGTGTTTTGTGTTTCTATGTCTAAAACAATCTCATTCATAAAAATAAAATAATTAAAAATTGAGAGGTTATATTATGATAGCATATTTTGAAAACAAATAAAAAGATCCGTAAAAACGGAGCAAAAACGCAATTAGGAGTTAGTTTCTCCATTAGGTTTGTCGGTTTCCGCCCTTTGTCGAGTTTTTTAGCTAATAAGCATTATTAAGCAATAAAAAAAGCCCGGAATATTGATCTCGGGCGTGTATATATAGGGTTTTATAGTAAAAGAGCTAACAATCTCCGGCACAATCAAGCCAATCGCGTTCACAGTCGCGCAAACAGTAATAAAGGTCAATGTCATCAGAAGAACATGTGCTAAAACAATTATTTGCTTGAATAAAACATCCATTTTCACAATGGTCATATACGTCATACTCCGGATCAAAAAAAGCAGGCAAAAAAAGCATTAACATAAGGAGAAAAAAACAAACCTTCTTTCTCATTTTGCCACTTCGTCCGACAGTTCTTCTGCCGGAGGATATGGTGGAGTCCAATCAATTCTTACAATTTCTATCGCTTGCCGAGGTGAAGCGTTTTTTCCAAAGAGAACATTCCACGCTTCGAGCTGATTATTTTTTAAAAGCATTCTTTGCAAATGCGTTAGGCTTTTGTCAGACCAGTTTTTTATTCTTTCTATTGCTTCCCATGGAAATTTGAAGGCAAAAAGCGTATTCCACGCATGGTGTGCTACAACAGGAACCAACTCTTTATACCTCAGTTGTCGATTCTCTGCTTCGGTCAACTTTTTTCCTAAACGTCTTTCTTCTTTGGTTATATATTCTCTGACTCTGCATTTTGTTAAAAAATGGTGATAACTATGGCATGCATGGCGATGTTTCCGAACTTTTTCTGCTTCCTTTTTTCTCTCTTTTTCTTTTGTCGGGATTTTCCTTGGATATTTTTTATTCAAACTCTCTCCTTTCAAGGACAATGTACTAATTTAATGTTATAATACTTATATGATAAAACGCAAGCGCATAATTTTGTATTTAGTATTAATCATAGCCATAAGCCAGGCCATTTTTTTTGGATTTTTGCTTTATTTTAATTTTGCAGGAGTAGAAAAACAAGCAGAATTGGGCGTTACTTTCAGCCCTGGTCAAGCATATTATCTCGGGCTTGACCCAAAAAAAGTTCTCCACTCCTCTCTCACTGATTTAGGAATAAAAAAATATCGTTTTTCGGCTTATTGGGATAAAATTGAACAAAAACAAGGGGTTTATGATTTTAGCCAAATTGATTGGCAGATAGATGAAGTGGACAAAGAAGGCGGAGAAATTATTTTGGCAATAGGAAGGCGTCTTCCTCGTTGGCCAGAATGTCATGATCCCGATTGGATAAAAGGTTTGTCGGAAGAAAAAAATCAAGAGAATGTGCTTTCTTTGATTAGGAAAACAATAGAGAAATACAAAGATAGAACGGTGATAACGGCCTGGCAAATTGAAAATGAACCCTTCTTGTCTATTTTTGGCGAATGTCCGGCGCCAGATCCGGAATTTTTGAAAAAAGAAATAGCTATGGCCCATTCTTTGGATAATAGACCGATAGTTCTCACGGCCAGCGGAGAGCTTTCCAGTTGGACTAATGAAGCGATTTTGTCTGACAAAGTAGGAGTGAGTTTATATAGAACTACATGGAATAGTATTTTGGGACTATTTTATTATCCCCTTACCCCTCATTATTATAAAAGCCGGGCAAACACTCTACGCTTATTGGGAAAAGAAATATTTATAAGCGAACTCCAAGCTGAGCCGTGGGAACGTCAACCGTTACCAGAAACACCTATTATTGAACAAAAAGAATTAATGAATGCGAAGATGCTTGGTGAATCCATTAAGTTTGCCAAACGCGCAGGCTTTAATGAAATATATCTTTGGGGTGTAGAATGGTGGTATTGGC
This sequence comes from Parcubacteria group bacterium CG10_big_fil_rev_8_21_14_0_10_36_14, assembly GCA_002772895.1. NCBI lineage: Bacteria > Parcubacteria group bacterium CG10_big_fil_rev_8_21_14_0_10_36_14. The sequence continues at coordinate 7,911 of PFCS01000005.1, forward strand.
TAAAAAATCAAGGAGATAACGAAATGTGGCAAATGGTAAAAAATCTAGTAAACAAAAATTAAAATCCCGGGCTTTGCCTGGGATTAGTTTTTTAGAGAATCGGATTTTTGTAGGTGTCCGGCTATTGCGGACATAACATATTCATTTATCATTTCAGTTAGTTGTGTGGCCATAATCGCTTCTTTATTAGCAATACTTCGTCCGATTTCGCTGTCATAAAAAGCGATTGTCGCATCAATCTCATCTTCAGTATAACCTTCTGACATCGCCTCAACGACTTTACTAAAAATAGCATTAAAATCTACGGCTTGGATAATGTCTTGTGAACTGATACCCATATCTATTGCGATTTTTTGAAGAGTAGAAGGAATGAATTTTCTTAATTTGTCAGCCATTCCGGTGATATAAAAAAATTGCAATTTTTTTTGTTCTGTCAAGACTCGCCTCCTCTATGTCTGGCCATTTGTTGCTAAAAGGACAATTCCTCCTACAACTAGGATTAGACCAAAGAACTGAGGAATTGTCAAGCTTTCTTTCAGAAAAATCGCAGCTATCATTATCGTTGTTGCAAAACTCAGACTGGTAAATATAGGATAAGCAATACTCACATTCATCCTGCTAAAAATATAAACATACGGAGGAAATGAGGCAATATAAAGCAGGATTCCTCCCCAAACATGATAATTTTTTAATATGTCAACTATGATTTGTAAAGAAAAGCCACCCGTAAACTTTGCTGATCCGATTTTGAGTAAAATGGTGGCAACAGCATTCATGGCTACCGCTACCGCAAAAATTAATACTAATTGCATAATAATTTTTAAATTAACCGCGCTATCCGCGAAAATTTTTAGAAATCAATTTTTATTTTTGAGTATCTCCTAACTTTTAAGCCAATTGAAACAAGGGTTAATCCGGTAAACAAGAAAAAAACCGCTGTTAAAACTATCAAAAGCGCAGGATAAATATAAACCAATATCCCAAGGATAATAAATAGAAGTCCTTCCAAAATTAGTGACCATACCAAATGTGAGACGGCTTTTAGAATAAATTCTATGCGTTCCATATGCGTTTGTTATATTTCTCTACAAGGTCGAATAATAAAATATTGTTCGAGCGAAGTCGAGAACTATGATATTAATTTTTTGGATTAAATTTTAGTACTTCTTTTGCTTCTTCCAAAATTGGAGAAAGATCGCGCTTGGAAAGTCGGGTCTTTTCAACTAATTCAACAATATCATATTTTATCATGTCTTGTAATAAAAGTATTTCTGCTCGGCTAAACTCTTTTAGGTGTATTTTTTTAAGGCTTCCCAAAACAGTTATTGGATAAAGTTTTTTATTATCTATCCATAGAGTTAGTGGTTTTTCTTGCGGGTGATTCCATGAAAGAAGCCCCATTTTTTTGCATTTTCCATATTTTTCCGAGTCATAAGAAAACCGGCTATTCGTAACAATCCAACACTCGTCTATTAACGGACACTTTCCGAGCCGAGCGCCATCTCTCAAATCCATAAAACGCGCCCAAGTAGACATTGTGTCTTTTATATCTATATTAATATTAGTGCTGTGGCGCAGTTTGCACTCCATCATAATTCTTTTTCCATTTTTTTCTGCAATAATATCAACTTCGTGAGTAATGCATTTTCCTTCCATTATCTCCGGCAAATACGTTTTATACCCATATGCTCGGAACAGAAGCATTATATATTTTTCAAATTCAAATCCGGCTGGACCAAGTTTAAAAATAGCATCTCGTAAAGAATAACGTGCGGCTAAAGCCGGGCTGGTTTGCTTTAGCTTTCTTTTGGCTATCT
>PFCS01000005.1:9740-12270 GCA_002772895.1 Parcubacteria group bacterium CG10_big_fil_rev_8_21_14_0_10_36_14
TCTTATAAATCTCTCTAGTAGTTATTCCGTTCCAAGCTGTTTTTGCTATTGCCAAGGTTATTTTTTCTGCCAATTTATCACTTGCGCCGGCACGCTTTAGAGCATTTATGATTTTCCCCAAATTAAGAAACTCGTATTCACCATTGGATTTTTTAACTTTTATGTGTGCCATACATCATAATTATATCATATAATATATTATCACCAAAAGTTCCAAGATTAACCATGTATAAATAAATAATAAAATAGTTTATTTTTTAAATACAGCTTTTACAAATTAAAAAAGCTCCGAATATTCGGAGCTATATTTTTGATTTTTTAGCCAGAGGAAAAGGTTGGACCTTTGTTGCCGGAGCCACATCCGCCACAGCCACTGGAGCCACATCCGCTTGTCTTTGGACCAGGCAAATGCTTCTTTTTGTTCTGTTTTGCCTTATCGTCAGAACAATTCCCGCAACTATTCGAGTCACATCCGCACTCATCACATTTACATCCCGTAGCGCGAGTGCATCCACATTCGCACTGAAAGTCAGCACAGCCATGATTAGGGCAATGCTTCGGCCAACCATTCTTTTTGATATTGACCCTTAGAGCTTCCCACTCATACCCGCATTTGTTACAAGTAAATTTACATACATCCTTTGCCATATTCTTCCTCCTTTGGTATGATTGCCGGACTTCCACAAAAAGGACATTCATATGCATCCTTATTGGACTCAAATTTTTCCCCACAATTACTACATTTAAAAGTACGAAGACTACATTTTACCTTCGGTGCTTCGGGTTCCTTCTGCCAGTTCTTAGCACTACTTTTCCGAGCCATTTGCACCTCACATCTATAATTTAATACATTTTGGCTAAAAATGCAAGAAGTGCTATTATAATGTTATGAGGATTAATAAATACATAGCGCTTTTTGGTGATTTCAGCCGACGTGAAGCCGATCGGCTAATTGAAGATGGAAGGGTGTTGATTGATGGGGAAAAAGCTGAGCTCGGAGATAAAGTTGCCTCAAATAGCGAAGTTTTTGTAAATGGTAAAAAAATAGCCGGAAAAGAATACGCCTCTTTGGCTTATAATAAACCAAAAGACATAGTCACCAGCTCTCCTCACCGCGGACAAAAATCAATTGCCGATATTTTTGATTATCCGGTGAGGGTGCATCCCATTGGTCGTCTAGATAAAAATAGCCACGGTTTGATACTGCTTACAAACGACCCGCGCCTTACTAATAAAATTTTGGGGTGGGAAAAAGAGTACGAGGTAGAGGTCGATAATCAAATTACGCAAGATTTTTTAGATAAAATGAAAGTTGGAGTAATAATTTCAACTGAAAAAGGATATTATAAAACAAAACCGGTTTCAATTAAAAAAATCAGTTCTAAAATTTTTTCTATTATTCTAAAAGAAGGTAAAAAACGTCAAATCCGTTTAATGTGTCGGGCGCTTGGATACAGAGTATGCGATTTGAAGCGGGTGCGGATTGGAAAAATTAAATTAGACGGTCTGGGAATAAATGAATATAAAAAAATAGCGCTATAGAAGGCGCTATTTAAAATTTGTTATTCTCAAATATTAAATTATTTCTTATATTGAGCAACCAATCCGTTTGCGATTGAGAGAACAGTGGCAAATAAAAGCGCCCACCAAAAATTGGCAATACTGAAACCGGTAATCAAATAATCAGCCAACATTACAATCGCCGCGTTTATTACTATGGTAAAAAGTCCCAAGGTAAGTATATTTATCGGCAAAGTCAAAAAAATTAAAAGCGGTTTTAGAAGCGCGCTTAGAAGACCAATGACTACGGCGACAATTAGGGCCATCCAAAAACTTTCTACCCCAACGCCAGGAATGATATATGCCATTGCGAATATCACAACAGCGTTTATGAGCCAGTTAACAAGTAAAAACATAATGTTTTTGTTTAATAATAAAATTGATTTATTAGTCTATTAATAGTATACCATAAATCAAGAAATATGTTTTAAAATAAAAAAACCACCTCGTAAAAGGTGGTATGTGACGCAATTTAGATGATTTCTAGAGATCCTACTAGATATAGATTCTCATCAACAACAGCAAACCATTTATTAAGACCTGATTTAATTTCATCAAAAGTGCAATCAATCATTTTTAATTCGCGATATTGATTGAATCTTGGGGAACTTAACATGAGCGTTAGTTTTCTATTGAGACGGTCGGCACTTACTCCGACGATAGAACAAAAAAGTTCGTTTAACTCTGTGCCCTTGGAGGTAAAACAGACTTTTCTATCTATCAGTAATTGTAGTTTTTTTGAACTCAAAAGCTCATGTAGAAACCTCATAGTATCCATTTCGCGCCTCCTGGAAAGGAACCGTTAATAAATTTATCATAATTTTAATATTTTGTCAATAACAAAAGTTCGGCTTTTTACCGAACTTTTGTTGCGCAATTGCGCTGAGATTTTAAAAACTTTTATTTTTTCTTTTTAGCAGAAACTTTTTTTGCAACTGCTTTTGTTTTTGTTTTTTCTTTTTTCTGAGCT
>PFCS01000005.1:12294-13098 GCA_002772895.1 Parcubacteria group bacterium CG10_big_fil_rev_8_21_14_0_10_36_14
TTCTCTACTTTTTTTTCTGTTTTTTCTACTTTTTTAACTGAAGAACCTGGCACCAATATTTCCATAAGTTTGTCTATCTTTGCGCTTAATGCTTTTATTTGTTCTGCGGTTTCGTTAGAGCCCTTGCTTGTATTTCCACCTTTTCCAAAAGTTGCACCTTCACCTTTTCCAAAACATTTATCACAAAATATAGGCTTATCGCCAGTCGGCCTAAAAGGTACTTGGCAGTTTTTTCCACATTTATCACAAATAGCGTCATGCATTTGTTTGTCTCTTGCGCGAGGTCTTTCACGTCTGTCATTATCAAACCTGCCAGACCCTCTGCTTCCGCCATCTCTATTAAATCTGTCTCCGCCGTTATCTTGCTTTCCAAAGCAATTATTGCAGTATACCGGTCTATCTCCTGTCGGTCTGAAAGGAAGCTCACAGCTATCCCCACAGTCGCTACAAATAGCTCTGTGCATTGCTGGTCTGCCACCGTCTCTACCACCGAATGGCTTTCTGCCACCAAATCCGCCACGGCTAAATCCACCGCCTGATCTCTTATTGAAGTTTCCCATAATTTTGTTATTAGAGGGCTATTGCCCTATTTAGATTACTTAACGTGCAATTTATGTAAGAATACCACATTTCTAAATAAAAGTCAATAGAGTAAAACTTTAGCAATAATCTAAACTGAATGCACCACCCAATTAGCAAAATATGGTCAAAACCATTAAAAAGGAAAATTGGATAAGTATCCGGAATTGAAGAAATATGTAGTTGATAAATTGAAAGAAGAGTGGAGTCCAGATGTGATTGCCG
>PFCS01000005.1:13124-13541 GCA_002772895.1 Parcubacteria group bacterium CG10_big_fil_rev_8_21_14_0_10_36_14
AAGGCAGAAACGATATAGCAGAAAAACCTGTAAATTACGCATATTTGAGCGCGTTTCCGTCCATTTGAGGCCACGATACATTGATGAAAGGAAGCGATACGGAGATTGGGAATCAGATAGCATAATATTCTCCAAACAAAAAACTGCATTGTCAGTGCAGTCAGAAAGAAAGTCAAAGTTAATCCGTATGCACAAGGTAAAAAACAAAACAGCGGAGGAGACGGCCAATGCCATCACGAAGACCGTCGAATCGGTGCCAAAAGAATTACTGCTAACAATGACTTTTGATAATGGAACTGAAAACGTAAAACATATAGAAATTAAAAAGGAGTATGGGGTTGATACATATTTCTGCGATCCTTTTGCCTCTTGGCAAAAAGGCGGAGTAGAAAATGCCAACAAACTGATTAGGCAATA
>PFCS01000006.1:0-54630 GCA_002772895.1 Parcubacteria group bacterium CG10_big_fil_rev_8_21_14_0_10_36_14
AACCCAAAAAGAAAGTACTAAGGGATATGATGAGAGAAACATATTTAAACGCGCAAGAAGCGGTTGATTACGGCCTTGTTCATGAGATTATTTAGATCCTGCAAAAAGCGGGATTTTTTAATTGACGGATTGACAAAAACACTAGAAAATAGGAAGATAAAAGTATAGCAAGGTTCTTTGAAATGCAGGAGGAAAATTATGGATTTTCCAGAAAAACATAAGGTAACGTCTTGTCGATTAAATAATGGTATGATGCTTGTGGTTAAGCATTTGCCAATTGCGTCAGTCTTTATAGAAGTAATAATTGCCGGAGGATCTCTTCGTGAATCAGACAAAAATAATGGGATATCTCATTTATTAGAGCATCTTATTGGTGAAGATGGAAAGATAAAAGAAAAAGAAAAAAGGCCACAATACAAGATAGAACGTTTTGGCGGAGAAATGAATGGTTATACTTCGGAGATAGACACAAGTTTTAGTTTAGAGGTTCATAAAAAATTTTGGATACGATGTCTCAAACTACTTCTTGAATGTATTTTTTATCCCAAGTTTAGTCATAAGGACGTTTTAAAAGAAAGAGCCGTAGTGGTTGACGAAATTGTTGATGCTGATGAAAATTTTTACGACCAGATGACTGAACGTCTTTTTGCTAATCACCCATTATCCAGACCTGTTTTAGGCAAGGATATTTCAGTTCAGCATATAGGATTAAAACGTTTAATGTCATGGCATAAGAAGTTTTTTTTACCTTCAAGGACGATATTGATTGTCGTTGGGGACGTTGATATTAAAGATGTAAAAAGGACAGTTGAAGCTTCGGTGGTAGGGGCATTTGAAGACAAAAAGATAGAAATAGAAAAGATACCACCCCTTACTATTAATTATAATGCAGACCCAAAGATAAAAAATATTCAAAATCAAACGTTGATAATGTTTCAGGGTCCGCCAATCTATCATTACGAAGATAGCTTTTATTTTAAACTTATTTCTACTTTTTTTGATGATACTTCTATTTTTTCACCCGTATGGAATATATCAAGACCACTTGGTTTGTATAACGCAATGAGAATAGACGATGAGCTTATTTTACCTGTATGTAATTTTATAGAGATATATCTTACGACTTCTACAAAGAAATTATTAAAAAAGCTTGAAGAAAGATTTTGGGCTTGGATAAGGAGAGTAGGAAAAGACGGACTTAGTGAAGCTCTTTTTTTACGCATAAAAAGACTTTATACTATGAAGTTTGAGCGCGATGTTATGTCTGGTGAATGGTGGATTAATTTATTAAGCGATGCAATATCCTACGGCTATTTTCATAAAATGGACATTTACTTAGATCCAAATATGGTTAGCAAGGAAAAGATTGAAGATGTTTTCAGAAAATATATATCCGAAGACAAATGTGTAATTTTTAGATCTGTTTAATACAGCTGGATTTCCAGCTGTATTTTATTGGTTAGCTTTAAATTTTTATTCAAATCAGCTATACTAAAAAAGTATGGATATACAAATCCTAAAATTTTTAAATAACTTTGCTGGGCAAAACTTATACTTAGATGCCATATTTATATTTTTTGCGGTTTATTTTCCGATTGTTTTTGCGCTTTCGCATTTTTTGTTTTTTATCAAAAATAAAAAAATAGCGCTTTTACTGTGGATCTGGATACTGGCAGTATTCGGATTATTAATAAAAGAAGTTATTAGTCTGTTTTATTTTAGGGTAAGACCGTTTGAGGTGGTAGATGGTATAAATAAATTAATTGATAAGTCCGCGGGCGACGCATCATTTCCCTCAGGCCATACTTTAGTGGCATTTGTTTTAGCTTTTAGTGTTTTTTGGCTGGATAAAAAGTGGGGGATAGTTTTTATTTTAAGCGCGCTTTTTATTGCTTTTGCCAGAATATTTGTAGGTGTGCACTATCCCACAGATATTCTTGGCGGAATGGTTATCGCATTCGCGCTCAGTTTTGTTTTAAGAAAAAAATCTTAAAATATTATGCTATATCCGATTATCATTGCCGGTGGACAAGGAACACGTCTCTGGCCTATTTCAAGAAAAGGAGAGCCAAAGCAAATAAAACCATTTTTGAATGGCAAAACCTTGCTTAAAAAAACTTATGAAAGATTATCGGTAAATATTCCGGGCGAGAATATTTTTTTATCAACAACAAGCCTCTTGAGTGATGTTATACAAAAAGAAATACAAAATCTCCCAAAAGGAAACATTATTATAGAGCCTGAGCCAAGAGGGACTGCTGCCGCGTTGGGACTTTCTTTATTTAGAATTTTAAAAAAGGATAAGGATGCAATATTTGTTTATATAAATTCTGACAATTTTATACAGGATGAAAAAGAATATCATAAAATTTTGTCTATAGGAGAAAAAATAATTTTGCAACATCCTGATAGAATTTTGCTCGTAGGAGTTAAACCAGATTTTCCAGAAATAGGTTATGGGTATATAAAAGTGGGAGATATGGCAGGAGAAACAGATGAACACAAATTTTATTCAGTAGAAAAATTTATTGAAAAGCCTAATATTGAAACCGCGAATAAATTTTTAGAAAGTGGAAACTACCTATGGAATCCTACTTTGATTATTGCCAGAGCAGATGTTTTTTTAAATTTTTATAAAAAACATTTACCGAAGATGTATGACAAATTAACAGAAATTGTAGAAAGTCCTGAAAAAATTGAACAGATATTTCCTACCATAGAGGCAACAAGCGTAGACTGCGGTATACTGGAAAAAGAAAATAATATGTTTGTTTTGCCAGCGGATTTTGGGTGGATGGACATTGGTCACTGGAAGGCGATTTGGGATATGTATGCCTTGGGGATTGATGATAATGTAGAAATAGGCAAACATGTTCATTTGGATAGTCGAGGAAATCTGATATACTCTAATAGGCTTGTAGCGACTATCGGACTAGAGAATATGCTTGTTATTGATTCTCATGACGCGCTTTTGGTTTGCCCTAAAAATCGCGCGCAAGATGTGAAAAAAATAGTAGAAAAATTAAAGCAAGAGAATAAAGAAGATTATTTATAAGTATGAAACTAAAAAAAATTCCAATTTATATTTTATTGGCAATCGTAACGTTTTTATTCATTTTTGCGGTATTTTTTGGTTATTTTTTATCAGAGTTTTATGTTAAACGACCTCCGAAAAATGCCGAACTTGTATTTTTTACGATTGAAGAAGGCGAGGGGGCAAATCTAATCGGCCAAAAGCTTGAGGAAGCAGGAGTTATAAATAATAAGCTTGCTTTTAAGGCATATGTGTGGCTTTTTGGACTTCAGCTAATTTTTCAGCCGGGGGACTATACTTTAAAGGTGGGTCAAAATATTTCTAAGTTAGCAAATGAGATGACGGCGATAAGAATAAAAGAAAAGACTTTTACTATTATTGAAGGCTGGACTCTCAGGGATTTGGCAGAATATTTAATAAAAAAAGAGTTAATAGCCAATGAAAATGAATTATATTATCTAACCGCTCATCCGGCAGTAGATTACAGAAATGCCAAAGTAGATTTTAAGGGAGGTTGGCAATATGATTTTTTAGCTGATAAACCGGCTTATGTTTCTTTGGAAGGATATATCTATCCTGACACTTATCGTATTTTGGCAGACGGAACGGTTGATAATTTATTAAAAAAAGCTTTGGATAATTTTGGTAAAAAACTGACACCCGAGATACGCGCGGAAATAAAAAAACAAAACAGAACAATTTTTGAGGTTCTAACAATGGCCAGCATAATAGAAAGGGAGGTAAATAGTTATGAAGATAGAAGAATTGTGGCCGACATAATAAGACGCCGGATAAAATACAATATGTCTTTACAGATGGATTCAACTATTAATTATTTTACTAATTCTGGCAGAAGCCGTTCTACGTATGATGATTTAAGTGTTGATTCTCCGTGGAATACTTACAAATATAAAGGACTTCCACTCGGACCGATAAATAATCCCAGCGTTTGGTCAATAAAAGCCGCACTTTATCCAACACCAAACGAATATTTATATTTTTTAACGGATAAAGAAGGGCGCGTATATTATGCCAAGACTGGTGCTGAACATCAGGCAAACAGAAAATATTTAGACTAAATAAAACAAGCGGAAATAGATCCCGCTTGTTTTATTTGATAAAATTAAGATATATGCCTCAAACAATAAAACATGACGATACTATATCGTTTGCAAAAAAAGAAAAAGATAACAGCTGGATATATTTGTTGATATTTTTATTTTTTGCTGTGCTAATTGGAGTTTTTGTTTGGTATTTTGGTTTTAGGGCAAATCAAGGGGACATCATTCAGGATGAAGAACCGATAACTATAAAAAAAGTAATTTCCTCGGAATAATAGTGTGAAGAACAAAAAACTTACAAAATTTTTGCCGAGCTGGATATATATGTTTATAGCCGGTATTTTTGCGCTCGCCTGTTTTAATATTATCTTATTTAATATTTTTAATATTGAAGAAGAGGATAGTTATCTGAACTATAGCCATAAGGCAATGGCAAGTGCCGAGCATTTAAAAAAATCAAAAGTAGTTAAAGGAATATACCTCACCGCTTATACTGTTGGGACAAGACGTCTGGATGAGCTTATAACCTTTGTTAAAAATAATAATCTAAATGCGGTTGTTATAGACGTGAAAGGTCCGGTGGGTGAACCAGCTTTTCATTTAAAAAGAGATGCTTTGCAAAAATATAATACACAAAGAGAACTTTACGATGTTGATGGAGTAATCAATAAACTTCACGAAAAAGGTATTTATGCTATAGCCAGACTTTTTGTTTTTCAAGATCCGTATATTGTAGGAATTGAGCCTCAATATGCACTGCAAAGAAAAGGCGGAGGGCTTTGGGCCGATTATAAGGGAGTACGTTGGCTAGATCCGACTCATTTCGGTGTTTGGAAATATACAGTTGAGTTTGCGCGTGAGGCTTATGAGCGGGGTTTTGATGAGGTACAGTTTGATTATATTCGTTTTCCGTCAGACGGAAATCTTGCAACAATAGAATATTCTAATTGGGACGGCACCACATCGAAAGAAGTAGAGATAGAAAAGTTTTTTGCTTATGTTTCAAAAGTTTTACGGGGTGTAAAAATCCCTATTTCCGCCGACCTTTTCGGTCTTGTTTGCTGTTATGACGATTATGATTTGGGAATAGGACAAAAATTATCACGAGCACTTCCGTATTTTGATTTTATTTCGCCAATGATGTATCCGTCGCATTATGCAAATGGATTTATTGGCTATGCTAATCCGGCAGACGCACCTTATGGAGTTGTGAAATATAGTATGGATGAGGCTAATAGAATAAGGAACGGATTGCTTTCTTCAACCAGCACTCCGCTGGCAGAACTCAGGCCATGGATACAAGATTTTGATATTGGAGCTGTTTATGATTCATTTAAAGTTAATGAACAGATTCGCGCGGTTGAAGAAACTGGTGGAGAAGGGTTTTTGATTTGGAATGCGCGGAATGTGTATACAGGTTTAATTACTAATTAATAATTACGAATTACTAATATAAGTTAGCGATGGTTAAGCGAGTGAGCTTGGCTTTTTTATTTCTTCAAATTATATGTTAAAATTAATTCATTATGATTGATTATCAGAAACAATTAAATGAGGAGCAATTCAAGGTTGTTCATGAAGGCGAGGGGCCTTGTTTGGTTTTGGCCGGCGCGGGAAGCGGAAAAACGCGGACAATAATCTATCGGCTGGCGCATCTATTGGAAAAAGGAATAGAGCCGAAAAATATTTGTTTGGTTACTTTTACCAATAAAGCGGCAAAAGAAATGATAAGCCGGGCTGAAATACTTTTGGGATATAGGCCAAAAGGCCTTGTTGGAGGGACATTCCATCATCTTGCTAATTTTTTGCTTCGCAGATACGGAAAAAGAATTGGTTTGGAGCCGAATTTTACTATTATTGATGAAGATGATAAAAAATCGTTATTAAAATCTTCAATTGCAGAGGCAGGGGTTGATACGAAAAAACGCAGGTTTCCTTCCCCGGCGGTTTTAAAAAGCCTTTTTAGTTTTTGCAAAAATAGCAGAAACTCTCTTGAGCAAGTATTGGAGATAAAAAATCCAAAATTTTTGGAGATAAAATCAGAGATAGAAGATGTTCGCCGGATTTTTGAACGTAAGAAAAAAGACGGAAACATGGTGGATTTTGACGACCTTTTGGTTTTAACTTTAAATTTATTAGAAACACAAGAAGATGTAAGAAGGGGGCTGGCTTATAATTTTAAATATGTTTTGGTTGATGAATATCAGGATATAAATCCGGTTCAAGCGGCAATTCTTTATCATTTGGCATCACACCATAAAAATATCTTAGTTGTGGGAGATGACGCGCAGAGTATTTATTCTTTTCGCGCGGCAGATGTAAAAAATATATTAGACTTTCCACGCACCTATCCAAATTCCAAAACATTTCGTTTGGAAACAAACTATCGTTCAACGCCAAATATTCTAAATCTTGCTAATAATAGCATCATCCATAATGTAAACCAATTTCCAAAAAAATTACGTAGTTTGCGTAAAGATGGAATTATTCCACAAGTAGTTCCTGCGGGGACAAGAGAAGATGAGGCAAATTTTATTGCTGACAGAATTTTGGAGCTTCGTGATGAGGGTGTAGAACTACGTGAAATTGCCGTGCTTTTTCGCGCGTCATATCATAGCGAAGTTTTGGAAATGGAATTAACGCGGAGGGATATCCCATATGACTATCGCGGAGGAGTTCGTTTTTTTGAGCGGGCGCATATAAAAGACGTTATTGCTTATCTCCGCGTTTTTTTTAATTTGCAGGATGAAGCGGCGTGGATGAGGATTTTATCTTTTGGTATGGGCATTGGCCCGGCAACAGCAAAAAAAATATTTGAGAGTATAAGTGAAAAAAAAGAACCGCGTATGATTTTGGATATAGATAGCACGAGGTTTGGCATAAAAGCTCGCACTTCGTGGGAAGAAATTTTGAGTGTTTGGAAAAAGTTTGTAAATCTTGAAGCTCGTCCGAATGTTTTTATTGATGAAGTGATAAATTCTTATTACAAGGATTATCTGGAAAATAAATATGAAAATGCTGAGGAGCGTTTGCAGGACTTGTATGAAATGGCAAATTATTCGTCGCGATATGAAGATCTGGAAACGTTTTTATCGGAGATAACGCTTTATGAAGATGTGGCTGTAAAAAGAGAAGCAAGAGCAATAGAAGATGATGAAAGAATTATATTATCAACCATTCATCAGGCCAAGGGACTGGAGTGGAAGGCGGTTTTTGTGATAAATCTTATTGACGGTGCGTTCCCAAATAGAAGGGCGATGATGGAAGATGGTGGGATGGAAGAAGAGCGCCGGCTTTTTTATGTGGCCTCAACCCGAGCTAAAGATGAACTTTATTTGTCTTATGCTTTTACCGGTGGAGACGGAGGATATGGTGGTGGTGGCGGTGGCGGCGGAATGTATTTTAATGAGCCATCACAATTTTTGCGTGAGCTGGATCGTTCTCTTTTAGAGCAGGTTGAGCTAGAAAATGTAGATGACGACTTGCCGGTTATCGATATTAATGCAGAAGAATTGCCGAAAAAAAGTTATTTACCCGATATAAAAATAGAATTTTGATTTGTCATAAAATATTTTTATTAAAATAAAAAATCCCTTAAAGAGGGATTATTTTTTAAAAAATTTATTTATAACAACAGACAAAAATCCGGAAAAAGTGATTGCAACAACAATGCTAACCAGCCAAACTCCAGAGTCTTTTGTTTTATAAAGTCCGAAGAGGATACTTAGGCTAAATAAAAGAACTAAAAGATATCCTTGTTTTTTCTTCATTATTTTCTTTTTTTTCTTTTGTAATATCTACGAAGACCGACTACCATCTTTAGAACGCCGGTACCGAAAATAATTAATGTGAAAAGCGAAAGAAGAATAAGAGAAAAAATCCAAATGCCAGTTTGAAGCGACATTTTTACCTCCATTTTTGTTTGACTACATATTATATGAAATATATAATTTAATCAAGAGTATGAAAAAAACAATAGTTATTTCATTAGGTGGTTCGCTGATTGTTCCCAAAGGCGGGATTGATATTTTATTTTTAAAAAAATTTAAAAAGTTGATAGCAGATTTTGCAAAGAAAGATTATAAAATTATTTTAATTTGTGGAGGAGGGAGAACAGCACGCGATTACCAAAAAAGCGCGAAAGCAATTACAAAATTAACTCGTGATGATTTGGATTGGATCGGTATTCACGCCACGCGTTTAAATGGGCATTTGGTGCGCACTATTTTTAGAGATATCGTTCATCCGACAATTATAAAAAATCCAAATCAAAAAGTGATCTTTAAAGAAAAAGTTTTGATTGGCGTCGGTTGGAGGCCGGGTTGCTCAACGGATTATGATGCGGTTTTATTGGCAAAAACTTATGGAGCAAAAAAAGTTATAAATCTCACAAATATTGATTATCTTTATGATAAAAACCCTACAATATATAAAAATGCTAAAAAAATAAAAGAAATTGACTGGCAGGGTTTTAGAAAAATTGTCGGCAATAAATGGGACCCGGGCGCAAACACACCATTTGATCCGATTGCCAGCCGGGAAGCGCAAAAGTTAGGTTTGGAACTTATTCTTGCAAATGGTAAAAAATTGGATAATTTGAAAAAAATTATAAGAGGTGATAAAAATTTTATAGGTTCAATAGTTTATAATCATTAAAACCGCTAAATAAAGCGGTTTTTTTAATTCTTGACATATATCTATAAGTATGTTAATATAGGATTAACAATTAATAGTCGTAGACAGTAGGATTCTTGAAAGAATTAAACATCAGCACTCCTACCGAGACCGCAATTATCTAAATATAGATAATTTTCCTCGCGTTCTACGGCCCAAAAGGTCGTTTTTTGTTAGCAGTTAGCAAAAAGCTAATAAAGCTAATAAGTAGAATATGCCAAAAACAAAAGAACAAAAAAAACAAGAAGTGGAAATACTGGTTCAAAAATTACAGGATAATAAGTCTGTTGTTTTTGCAAATTATAATGGCTTGAAGGTAAAAGATACAGAAGCGCTTCGGGCAAAATGTCGTGAAAATAATCTTCAATGCGGAATGGCAAAAAAGAATTTATTAAAGCTCGTCTTAAAAGATTTGGGAATTGAAAACCCGGAACTTACAGGCGAAGTTATAGCTTTTTTTGGTAACGATGAAGTTCTTCCGGCAAAAACAGCATCCGAATTTGCTAAAACTCATGAGGCATTAAAAATCGTCGCCGGAATTGTAGATGGAAAATTTGCAACAAAGGCAGATGTTGTAGCGTTATCAAAACTTCCTTCAAGAGAAGAACTATTGGCAAAGATGGTTGGAAGCATAAATGCTCCGATTTCTGGATTTGTCAATGTGTTAGCCGGCAATCTTCGCAATCTTGTATACGTTTTAAATGCAGTAGCTAATAAATAAATAATAAACATTATGTCAGAAGAAAAAACACAAGTTGAAGTGCCTGAAAAATTTAAGGCATTAGTGGAACAGATTGAAACTCTTTCTGTTCTAGAACTTTCAGAACTTGTAAAAGTTTTGGAAGAAAAATTTGGAGTTAGCGCAGCCGCTCCAATGGCCGTAGCTGCAGTAGCAGGCGGTGCAGTAGAAGCTGCAGAAGAAAAAACAGAATTTGACGTAGAGCTTGTTGCCGCAGGCGACAACAAAATCAGCGTTATTAAAGTTGTAAAAGAAATTACCGGTCTTGGCCTAAAAGATGCCAAGGATTTGGTAGATGGCGCGCCAAAAGTTCTTAAAGAAAAATTAAAGAAAGAAGAAGCAGAAAGCATGAAGGCAAAATTAGTAGAAGCAGGCGCAACAGTAAATTTGAAGTAATTTTCATAACATCTAATATAAGACCACTCCGGATTTCTGGGGTGGTTTTATATTTGGCGATTTTATGGTAATTTAATACTAAATACTAACTAGCAAGTATTGATTGCTATTTTTATGGATTTATTTGATAAAAATCTAAATCAAAATCAGCCGTTGCCAGACAGATTACGCCCAAAAACATTGGATGATTTTTTTGGACAGCAACATTTAGTCGGTAAAGACGCACCTCTTCGCAAAATGATAGAAGCGGACGATATACCTTCTATGATTTTTTGGGGACCTCCTGGAACCGGAAAAACCACGTTATCAGAAATTATTGCTATGCGGACAGGAGCGCATTTTAAGGCGCTTTCTGCCACTTCAAGCGGAAAGAAGGATTTGCAGATAGTTATAGAAGAGGCAAATAACCGCTTAAAACTTCAGAATAAAAAAACTATTCTTTTTGTTGATGAAATACATCGTTGGAATAAAGCGCAACAAGATGCCCTCTTGCCTTATGTGGAAAAGGGCATAATTACACTTATTGGCGCGACAACAGAAAATCCTTCTTTTGAAATAGTTGGCGCTTTACTTTCCAGAACACGCGTATTTGCCCTCAATCAATTAGAAAAAGACGATTTGCTTGCTATTTTAAAGAACGCGCTTAGGCTTTATTTTAGGAATGGGACAAAGATGCAGTTTGAAGAAGGCGCGCCGTCTCTTTTGATTGGATTGGCAGGAGGGGATGCGCGCGCGCTTTTAGGCGCTTTGGAGATTGTTATAAAACTGAAAAAAGAAAAAAATAATGCTATAATTAAAAAAGAAGATATAAAAAATGCATATTTGAATGCCAATCTTTTTTATGACAAAGCAGGGGAAGAGCACTACAATATAGTTTCTGCTTTGCATAAATCAATGCGCGGAAGTGATGCCAATGCCGCGCTTTACTGGCTTGGAAGAATGCTTACGGCCGGAGAAAACCCACTCTATATCGCCCGTCGTTTAGTACGTTTTGCGTCAGAAGATATTGGGCTTGCTGACCCGAACGCTTTAACTCAAGCGGTAGCGAGTTATCAGGCAACTCATTTTTTAGGAATGCCGGAATGTAACACAGCTCTTGCCCAGGCAGTTGTTTATATGGCTCGGGCACCAAAGTCAAATGAGCTTTATAAGGCATACAATGAAGCTGAAAAAGATATACGCGAAATGCCTCGTGAACCCGTTCCACTGCATTTGCGTAATGCGCCGACAGAATTAATGAAGGATTTGGATTATGGCAAAGGAAATAAGTATAATCCAGATTGCGATGGTTGGGTAGAGCAAGAATATATGCCACCGAGTTTAAAAAATAAAAAATATTTCAATGAATAAAAGGCGAAAAGGAATAGTTGGCGATAAGCGTATATTAACGCTCACGCTGGTGATATTGTGTATTGCCGGAATAATTATTCTACGCCTTTTTTCTTTACAAATTTTAAGTGGAAAAAAATATAAAGAGATTGCCAGTGGAACTCATAATATTTCCGCGAGTTTAAAAGCGGAGAGAGGAAGTATTTTTGCTAAAGAATTTGGTAATGAAGATCTTTATCCCGTGGCCTCCAATAAAACTTTATATTTAGTTTATGCTGAGCCGTCAAAAATTCAAAATAAAACATTGGCTGTAAAGGTTTTATCTGAGACGCTAGGCATTGATGCGGTAAAGCTTAAGGGAATTATTTTAAAGAATGATCCATATGAACCAATAGCTCATTATATTTCAAAAGAAACAATAGAAAAAATAAAAGAATACAGCGTTGCAGGAATTGGCTTTGAAGAAGAGATAAAGAGATATTACCCGGAAAAAAGTTTCGGTGGACAGATTTTGGGTTTTGTCGGGTTTGATGCTGTAGCGCAGAGTGGAAGATATGGGCTTGAAGGTTATTTTGAAAAAGAACTTTCTGGTAGATCTGGATATTTAAGTGGAGAAAAAGATGGATTTGGTCGACTTATACCCTGGGGTAACGAAGTTTTGGAAGAAGCGGAAAATGGAGTAGACTTAGTTTTAACGGTAGATAGGGGTATTCAGGCATATATCTGTAAAAAAATAGAAGAAGCAGTTTTAAAATATCAGGCAGAATCTGGCACAATATTGGTGATGGATCCACATACCGGAGCAGTTATCGGAATGTGTGGAAGTCCGGATTATGACCCCAATGAATATAACAAAGTAAAGGATCAGTCGGTTTTTACTATTCCGGCAATTCTTAATCAATATGAGCCAGGCTCAGTTTTTAAGCCGATTACTGTTGCTTCTGCTTTAGATGCCGGTTTGATTAGTCCGGAATCAACCTATGAAGATACGGGTGAAGTAAAGATTGGTGTGTATACAATAAAAAATTCTGATTTAAAAGCCAATGGAGTGCAAACAATGGTTCAAGTTTTGGAAAAATCGTTGAATACTGGCGTTATTTATATCGTTGATCTTTTAGGAGCAAAAAAATTTCGTCAATATGTAGAAAATTTTGGTTTTGGAGATTTGACCGGAATCTCGCTTGACAAAGAATCAACCGGAGATGTAAGCTCATTAAAAAAATCAGGCGATATTTGGTCAGCAACCGCATCTTATGGTCAAGGTATTTTAGTAACTCCTCTTCAAATGCTTAATGCTTTTAATGCGCTTGTAAATGGAGGGTCATTGATGAAGCCATATATTGTTGAACAAATTATTTATTCAAATGGGAACATTGATAAAATACAACCAAAAATAATCAGACAGGTAATAAGTTCTAAAACTTCTACAATTATAAGTGGAATGTTGGCAAGCGTAGTGGAAAATGGACACGCAAAGCAAGCCGCAGTAGAAGGGTATTATGTTGGAGGAAAGACAGGAACGGCGCAAATTTCTAAAAAAGGAACTGTCGGCTATGAAGAAGACAAGAAGATTGCGACTTTTGTTGGAATAGCGCCGGCAAGTAATCCGCGTTTCAGTGTGTTGGTCAGACTAGACAATCCTGAAGCAGCTGAATGGGCATCTAATTCCGCAGCCCCAGTTTTTAGAGATATTGCGCAATATATATTAAATTATTATCATGTTCCGCCAGAACGCTAATATCACAATCATCGATTTTCAATTATCAATTAATGTATTTTCGCTATCGCGAAAATAGAATTATTATGGTGAATCTTTTAAGAAAAATATTAAAGTTTTTTGCTAAAAATATACTCCAAAAATATCATCCGGAGATTATTGGTATTACTGGTTCTGTAGGTAAAACCTCTACAAAAGAAGCAATTTTTAATGTTTTGTCAGCTAAGTTTAATGTCCAGAGAACAGACGGAAACTATAATAATGAAATAGGCCTTCCGCTTACAATTATTGGTAAAAAAACAGCTGGAAAAAATGTTTTCGGTTGGCTTGTTATTTTTTTATCTGCCATGAAAACGATTTTAATAAAAGACAAAAATTATCCGGATATTTTAATTTTGGAAATGGCGGTAGATAAGCCGGGTGACATGGACTATCTTTTAGATTTTATTAAGCCGACAGTTGGAGTTTTAACTCGCATTGGACCGGTGCATTTGGAATCATTTAAAAGACAAGAGGCGATTTTGGAAGAAAAAGGAAAGCTTATAAAAAAATTACCGCAAAATGGCTTTGCTATTTTAAATTATGACTATAAAGATGTGTTGGGAATGTGTGATGTTACAAAGGCAAAATGTATAACTTATGGAACGGAAGAAGGCGCTGATGTTTTGGCAAAAAATATATTAGTCGGAAGAAGTCAAACGAGCTTTTCTTTGGAATATAGAAATAAAAAAACATCAGTTATAATTCTAAATTCTATTGGCAGGTCTTTGGTTTATGCGGTTTTGGCAGGTATTTGCGTTGGGCTTGCCAAGGGGATGGAACTTGAAAAAATAAAAGAATCACTAGTAAACTATAGTGCGCTAAAAGGCAGAGGAGAACTTGTAAAGGGCATAAAAAATACAATATTTATCGATGAAAGCTATAACTCTTCTCCGCAATCAGTTGAAGCGGCTCTTCAAAATTTGAAAAATCTTGCGGGAAAAGGACGAACGATTGCTGTTTTGGGAGATATGCTGGAATTGGGAAATACAAGCAAAGACGCTCATCTTGATATTGGAAATAAGGTTTGTGAGACGGGGATTAATTATCTTTTAACGGTTGGTAGTCGAGCAAAAGATATTGCAAAAGGATCGGAAAAAGCAGGAATGCACAAAGATAAAATTTATAGTTTTGATAACAATCATGAGCTTGGAAGATTTTTGCAAGAAAAAATGGAAGAAGGGGATACGGTGCTGATTAAGGGTTCAAATGCAATGCATATGAGCGAGATAGTGGAAGAGATAAGGGCAATATAAATTGCGTTGAAATTATCAATTATTAATTTTTTCATTATTAATGAATGAATCGCTTCGCGACAGAAAAATCAGCTTGACGTTTTGCTTATTTTGTGCTATATTTTATTCGTAATTCGTAATTAATTTTCGCGCCGCTATCGTCTAACGGTTAGGACGCCAGATTCTCAATCTGGCAATCGGGGTTCGATTCCCCGTAGCGGTACCAACTAAAAAATTTCACTTAATGTGGAATTTTTTAGTTGATTATTTTTATGAGAAATCAAATCTCAATGAGGGGTTTAATTTTTTTCAGAATTTTATGAAGATAGACTACAAAAACCAGCGCGAAAGATTGTTTTTCTATTGACAAAAAAATAAAAAAAGAGTAGATTAGGTTGTAGAAAGGAGGGTTTAGTGGAACAAGATAAGAAAATGGTGCGGGATTTTTACAACGAACACGCTCATATAAAAGCCAAGCAGTTTGCCGACTTGCGACCGGGAGGCAGGGCAAGAGACGTGGCCAGAGCTTTTTGGCTTTTTGACAAGGATTATCCAAGGGTAGTTGAAATAGGATGTGGAAATGGTAGAGAAGCAAAGTTGATTTTAAAACATACAAGCAATTATCTTGGTATTGATCTGTCACAGACAATGATAGAGTTGGCGAAAGAAAATAATCCGGGAGCCAACTTTTTGGTTATGGATGCTCAAGAGTTTTTATTTCCTGCTGAGGTGGATATTGTTTTTTCTTTTGCTTCTCTTCTGCACTGCGATATAGCAAAGGCAACTGCAATTCTTCGAGAAGCTTACGAGGCGCTAAGCATGAATGGAATTATCTATTTATCCTTAAAGTATGGAAAATATGAACGCGTGTTGAAAAGCGATTTGCTTGGCGTGACCCCGGTATATTTTTATACGCCAGAGCTTATTGTTCAAATGCTCGACAGTAAGATGTGGGTAATTTTTACAGAAGTAGAAGCGCTTTGGTCAACAAAATGGTTCACTATGATTTTGCAAAAATAAAAAACGGTCAAATTAATGACCGTTTAATTATAAGTATAGCATCAACAAAGATGATTTATGTTGGAGGTTCGGGCGCTGCTGCGGCAGATCCTTGGACAGTCATTATATTTTCACTGCCGATGCGGATTTTTTTTATTTTTCCAACACTGTCTCCGCCAATCTGAAACGTAGCTCCGCCAGTTAATTCCATGGTAATTTCTTTGCAAGAAAAATCCCACAATTTTTTATCCGATAAAGTTCCCGTTAACACGTTGGTTATTTTTTTTGCTGCTTCATAAATTTCCATTGCGCAAACTCTTAATTGGAAATATCCTCCAAAAAGTGTAGAGGCTTGAGGGAATATCGGAACATCAAATCCATAATATCGCACAGTTGAGGCGGCGGCAAAAAGATATGGACCTCTATAAAGAACTTCTCCTGGTTTTTTTGACGGTCCTACGCGTTTGCCATGAAAATCAATTCTATAGGCCTTTGCTTCGCCATTTTTAATTATTATTTCAGGCAGTTTTTTGAGTAGATACGTCCAAAAAGCAATTGTTCCAGCAAAAGAATAGTCAATAACTCCGCGGTTCGTTTCAGTAATAAATGGTATAGAATTAAACAATTTTCTAATTGTCTTATAACTTCTAAGCATAGTTGCATCCAATCCTGTTCCGGCAAAGGGTGCATATTTTTTTCCGATTTTGAGAATTGGCATTTGGAAACGCGCCTCAGGGTTTTTTGCCTGTTGTAATTCTTGAATTAAATTTTTTTTACTGAATGATGCAACACGGAGAGCTTCTGCGACTCCGTTGCCGGTTCCAAGACGTAGAACGCCAAATGCCGGTGTTTTAATTCTTTCACAATTTAGAACACCCGTTATTGTTTCTGCAAAAGTTCCGTCGCCTCCGGCAGAAAGAACAACATCAACCTCATTCTTAACAATTTTTTCAAAATTTTTTTTTGCTTCTTTTGGCGAGGACGAGATGTAAACGATTTCTTCAGTAGCAACTTCTTTTATATCTTGAATTATCTCGTTTGATACTGAGCGGGCATTTACGTTTATGACAATAGCCACTTTTGGAATAGTGAGACTCATCACGATCCTCCTTTTATATAATGAGCTATAAGAGCAAGATAGAATAAAATAAAGAAAAAGTCAAAGTTGAATTTTGGACAGCCAGCTGATAAGATATTTTTATATGATATCTTATGTCTGGAATGATTTTTTATTTAGACCGGTATTTAATATA
The DNA here is from genome assembly GCA_002772895.1 of Parcubacteria group bacterium CG10_big_fil_rev_8_21_14_0_10_36_14. Taxonomy (NCBI): domain Bacteria; species Parcubacteria group bacterium CG10_big_fil_rev_8_21_14_0_10_36_14. The sequence goes on from PFCS01000006.1 coordinate 16,477, forward strand.
CTTATATATTTTTATAATGAAGTAACTGGGCAAAATCTTGGCTTGGCGGTTATTTATCTAACCGTTCTTATTCGTATAGTTCTTTTGCCTTTCTCTGTAATCAGTGTCTGGAGAGAGGAATTTTATAAAAAACTCTCAACTAAAATAGAAAAAATTTCTTTAGCTTATAAAAATGATCAAGTTCTTCAAAATCAAGAAATTAGAGAATTTCTTAAGACCCATAGAGTGAATACGTGGTCAAAGGCAATTGTTTTAGGAGTCCAGGCATTAACTCTTGTTTTACTTTATCAGGTTTTTTTGGGAGGAATAAAAGGCACAAAACTTAATTTGCTTTATGACTGGGTAGAACACCCTGATTTTGTAAACGTCATGTTTGTAAATTTTGACTTGGGCGCAAGAGGTTTTATTTGGCCGGCAATTGTCGCAATTTTTTTATTTTTTGAAATAAGCATAGAACAGAGGAAAAAAAAGGCAATACTTTTAAATTCTGACATTGTCTACAAGTATTTTTTTCCATTAGTTGTTTTTGGTTTTTTAACTCTTTTGCCGATGGTCAAGTCGTTATTTGTGTTGACTTCACTTGTATTCTCAGCTATTGTAGTAGGAGGAATAAAGGTGCTTTTTAATGCAATGGATAATTCTTCAAACAGTGTTAAAAAGCCAAAAACAATAAAGGCAGAGGAGGATTGATTTTTATGGCAGATTCATTGGATAAAATTGTATATTCGTTTGTAATGGAAGATGTCCTGAAAGGGCTTTTTATTCACGTGCCTCCAGGATACGTTGCTTGTGTTTATGATTTGGGACAAGGCGTTTTAAAAAAAGTTTTAACGCCAGGTTTGCATTTAAAAATTCCATTTTGGCAAAAAGCGAAGTTGTTTAATATCCAGACTCTTGAATACAGTATTAGTATGGATTTTAATCCAGAAAACATAAAAGGATTGGGAGACACGCCAATAAAATCAGTGACAAGCGATAATAAGATTATAAATATGGAAGGAACGATTCTTCTGCGCCTTGATATGGAATACATCCCAATGATATGGCAGTGGGTTGGCGAGGATTTTGTCGCTAAGATTGTGAGACCCACAGTCAGAAGCCGTCTAAGAATGATATCTTCGCGTTATACACATAATGAGATTTTATCCGGCAAAAGAGATGAAGTAGAGGTAGATATCAAGCATGAGCTGGAACGAATTTTTTCTCCTCGCGGAATAAAAGTAGAGAATGTGCTTTTATCTGAAGTGTCTTTGGCTGAAAAAAATGAGATACAATATAAAAGTAATGATATGGAAAATTTTTATGAAAGCAGAAAATAAATATTATATTACAACCCCGATTTATTATATCAATGATAAACCGCATATCGGTCATGCTTATACGACAATCGCGGTTGATGCGTTGGCAAGATATAATCGCCTAAAAGGGCGAGATGTTTTATTTTTGACTGGAACAGATGAAAATTCGCAAAAGAATATCAGCGCAGCGGAAAAATATTATCAAAAACAAGATTTATCAAAAGAGGAAGTGCGAAAATATTTAGATGATATGGCAGGTATTTGGAAAGAAACATGGAAAACTTTAGAACTTAGCAATAGCGATTTTATTCGAACTACCGATGATAGACATATAAAGGCAGTAAGGAAATTTTTTAAACTCGTTTGGGATAAGAATGATATTTATAAAGGTGTTTATGAGGGTTACTACTGTGAGGCTTGCGAAACTTTTATAAAAGAATCGGATATGGACGACAATAAGTGTGTAATCCATAAAACAGCTCCAAAAAAAATAAAAGAAGAAAACTATTTTTTTCGCCTTTCAAATTATCGCGAAAAACTTTTAGATTATATTGAAAAAAATCCTAACTTTATAATGCCGAAAGCGCGAAGAAATGAGGTCGTGAGCTATATAAAAGATTTTATGGAAGATACAAGCATCACACGAGAGGGGCTAAAGTGGGGAATTGAAGTTCCAGAAATGCCCGGGCAGGCGCTTTATGTTTGGTTTGATGCCCTCGTAAATTATTTATCCGCAATCGGATTTACAGATGATAAAGAGATGTTTGCAAAGTATTGGCCAGTTGATTTGCATTTAGTTGGAAAGGATATAATAAAATTTCACTGCGCGCTTTGGCCGGCAATGCTTTTGTCGGCAGGGTTGCCTTTACCGCGCCAAGTATTTGCCCATGGATTTTTTTCAATTGATGGAGCAAAGATGTCTAAGACGTTGGGAAATGTTGTAGATCCAATAGAGATTGCTAAAAAATATGGCAACGACACTTTGCGCTACTATCTGTTACGTGAAATACCGTTCGGTGAAGACGGTGATTTTTCTATTACTCGTTTGGAAGAAAGATATAATTCTGATTTGGCGAACGGCTTAGGAAACCTTGTTAGTCGCACGTTTGCTTTAGTGGAAAAACATTTTGATAAAATTCCCGAATTAGAAAAAGTAGACTTGTCAGGATTTTGGAAAAAGTATGAAGAGAATATTGAAGGATTAAAGTTGCACAATGCGTTGTCGCTTGTTTGGGAAGAAATATCAAAATGTGATATAATAATAGATAAGGAAAAACCGTGGGAATTGGCAAAAAAAGATAAGAAAAAATTTGAAGAAATATTAGGCGATTTACTTTTCCGAATAAAAGTAATAGCTCAGGCGCTTTTGCCGTTTTTGCCGGATTCTTCGAAAAGGATTTTGGACGTATTAGAAGGCGCGGATACTTTTAAAGATAAGTCATTATTTCCTCGTCTAAATAAATAATTTTAGAATCTTTGATTCATAATTTGTATTTATGGCCTTAATAGATTTTATATTTTTACTTGTTTTGGGAGGGTTTGCGCTTTTTGGTCTTTGGTTTGGGCTTATCCACACCCTTGGTTCTTTATTTGGCACGCTTTTAGGCGTGTTTTTGGCAAGCAGATGGTATGATAATGTTGCACTTTGGGCACAAGGAAAGTTTTCCGGTTCGCTAGGGATTTGGAATTTTATTGCATTCATCGTACTTTTTATTTTAATTAACCGTTTAATCGGATTTTTATTTCATATTTTTGAGCGTGCCTTTGACCTTGTGACCGCCTTACCTTTTTTGAAATCAATAAATCGGTTAGCCGGAGCTTTATTGGGGCTATTGGAAGGTGCGGTAGTGTTGGGCGCAATTATTTTTATGGCAAAACACGTTCCTTTTGGTCTTGAGGACGTAATTGCAAAATCCCAATTCAAAGATTATTTTTTAGGAATATTTAATGTGCTCTTGCCTCTTGTACCAGAAGCATTAAAAAAAGCTAATGAAATAATAAAATAGTAATTTATATTATGTGTTAACCATAAAATTATGTCGCTTTGCGACATAATTTTATAAAAAGATATATGGCAGAAAAAAAGAAAAAAGTTTTTGTAGCATTATCCGGCGGAGTAGACTCGTCTGTTGCTTTATATTTATTGAAGAAACAAGGATATGACGTAACTGCGGTTTTTATAAAAATAGGGGAGAGCATTGAAACACCCAAGGATAGCAAGGGGTTGTCTGTTGATTCGTGTTGGATTGGTGAACGCCGTGATGCAATGCGCGTAGCGGCATTTTTAGATGTGCCATTTTTAACATTTGATTTTGACAAAGAATACAAGCATGAAGTTTTAGATTATTTTTTTCGCGAATACAAGGCTGGAAGAACGCCAAATCCCGATGTGATGTGCAATCGCAAGATAAAATTTCCATTATTTTGGAAAAAAGCAAAAATAATGGGAGCTGACGCAATGGCAACCGGGCATTACGCGCGAAATAATAAGAACAAAAAAACAAAAAAATATGAATTATTGGCGGGAAAGGATAAAAAAAAAGATCAGTCGTATTTTATTTATAATCTAAAAGAAAAAGATCTTGCGCATATTTTATTTCCAATTGGTGATTTAAAAAAATCCCAAGTCCGCAAAATTGCAAAAGAAGCAGGACTTCCCTCGGCGCTAAAGCGGGAGAGCCAAGGTTTATGTTTTTTGGGTCATGTAAACGTTGAACAATTTTTAAAAACTCGCATTAAACCGAAAAAAGGAAAAGTAATTACGACAAACAAAAAAATTATTGGAGAGCATGACGGGTTAGCATATTATACAATCGGGCAGAGAAGAGGATTGGGTGTAAAAGGCGAAGAAAGTGCATATTTTGTCGTGGATAAAAATTTTAAAGAAAATGAACTGATAGTTGCGCCACTAAAAGATGAGAAAAAGTATTATAAAAAAGAACTTGAACTTTGTGATATAAACTGGGTAAACAGCCAGCCAAAATTTTATTTTGCGTGTCAGGCGCGAATTCGTTATCGCGCAGAGCTTGAGAAATGTTCTGTTTCTTTTTCTCCCCCTGCCCGAGGGGGAGTCAGAGAGGGAGGGAGAGATGTCTTAGTAAAATTTTCCAAATCTCTTCGCGCTGTCACCCCCGGACAATCTGTTGTTTTTTATGACGGCGACAGCGTTTTGGGCGGGGGAATAATAAAGTAGCAGGTAGCAAAGTAGTGTGGGAATTAAAAAAACTTGGGACAGTCCCAAGTTTTCGCGGTATTTATTATTTTGTCGCTTTTTTTGCGTTTTGCGGTTTGCACATGCTGACGTTGGCGACAAATCCGCGCAGAGTATTGGAATTTAGGATTGTGCCACGCAATTCATAAACCCTGACCTTACAGCCGACATACGGTTTTGCTTTCCCTACAAAAAGACTCATATGCAAATAATTTTCAGGAAAGGGCAGTTTGTCATAATAATTATTGGCTTTGGCAAGCGAAACGGAATTCCAATCATTATCCTTGGAGGTTGAAAATTCTATTTGTCGTATATCATTGTCTTTATCGGTAAAAGCGATTTTAATATTGTAATTTGTGGTATCGCTAGAAATATAAGCGATATTGTTCTTTTTGCCACCGTTAATAACTGTGGTTATTGAACGAGTATTAACTTTAAAAACTTTATTGATAATTGTTCCTTCATAAGTATATACGTTTTGCCATTCAAGCAAGTAAACAAGTAGGTAAAGTATACCAACAATAAAAATAGTGATACAGCTGAAAAGAAATAGTTGCTTTATCTTTTCTGGACTAATCGGTTTTCGTGGCTTTTTTTCTTTTTTCGGTTTTTTATACTTTTTAAGCTCCGCAGTTAGCTCGGCAATTTTTCGTTCTTGATTTTTAATAATATTATTTTCTTGCGCTTGTTTGCCTTTTTCCGGATGCATTTTTCTCCTCTTTGTGAATAGGTACGTTAGTATAAATTATTTATAAGGTTAAGAGGTTGCAAGAAAACCGATTTTCTTATAAACTATTATTAGACTAAGCTTTAATCGCTAAGTAGTTTTATATTATTATATGACTGTAAAAGAATTACGCCAAAAATTTTTAGAATTTTTTAAAGAGCGCGGACATACGATAGTTCCGGGCGCTCCTTTAATTCCGGAAAATGACCCGACCGTACTTTTCACTACAGCCGGAATGCATCCATTAGTTCCTTATTTGGAAGGAGTAAAGCACCCAGAGGGCACGCGTCTTGCCAGTGTGCAAAAATGTATTCGAACAACCGATATAGAAGAAGTTGGCGATGCTTCGCATCTTACTTTTTTTGAGATGCTTGGCAACTGGTCGCTGGGAGACTATGGCAAACGCGAAGCGATTGAAATGAGCTTTTCGTTTTTAACAAGTTCGGAATGGTTAAATATTCCAATAAAAAAATTAGCGATTACCGTTTTTGAAGGTGACGAGGAAGTGTCGCGTGATGATGAGTCAGCAGAAATTTGGAAAAAATTGGGAGTCCCAGAGCATAAAATATCTTTTATGGGACGCGCTGATAATTGGTGGGGACCGGCAGGCGAAACCGGACCGTGCGGACCGGATACGGAAATGTTTTATTATATTGGCGAGGGTGAACCGAGCCAAAAGAGCAATCCAAAAACCGACAGCGCAAAATGGGTAGAAATTTGGAATGACGTGTTTATGCTTTATGATAAAAAGGCAGAAGGCAAATATGCGGAATTGATTCAAAAAAATATTGACACAGGAATGGGATTGGAGAGAACATCTGCCGTGCTTCAGGGCAAGGCGTCTGTATACGAGATAGAACTTTTCACTCCTTTGCTTGCGCAGATTGAACGTCTATGCGGATATAAATACGAAGAAAGACCAAGAGAGTTTAGGATTATTGCGGATCATGCCCGCGCTTCTGCTTTTATTTTGGCAGAGGGCGTTGAGCCTTCAAATCTTGATCAGGGATATGTTTTACGTCGACTTATTCGTAGAGCTTTTCGTATGGGACGTCAGCTCGGTATAGAGGGGTCGTTCCTTTCCAGAATATCTGAAATAGTAATAAACCAAATGAGGAGCGATTATCCAGAGCTTCAGGATAATAAATCATTTATAATGTCTGGGATTTCACAAGAAGAAGAAAAATTTGCAAAAACACTGGAACGCGGACTTCGAGAGTTTGGCAAAATGTCTTCAAGCGGAGAGTTGTCTGGTAAAGACGCCTTTGTTCTTTTTTCAACATATGGCTTTCCATATGAAATGACAGAAGAGCTGTCAAAAGAAAAGGGGATAAAAATAGCTAAAGAAGAATTTGACAAAGAGTTTAAAGAACATCAGGAGATATCACGAAAGGGCGCGGAGGCAAAATTTAAAGGCGGACTTGCCGACAGTGATGAGGAGACGAAAAAACTGCATACTGCTACTCATCTTTTACAAGCAGCACTAAGAAAAACTTTAGGTGAACACGTAGAACAAAAAGGCTCAAACATAACAGCAGAACGATTGCGTTTTGATTTTATCCATCCGGACAAATTAACAGAAGATGAAAAAATTAAAGTTGAATATTTAGTAAACGATGCAATAAAGATGGATTATCCTATAACTTGGGAAGAAATACCAACTGAAGAAGCAAAAAAAAGTGGCGCGCTTGGTTTTTTTGGTCATAAGTATGGAGACAATGTTAAGGTGTACACTGTCGGAAAAGGTGATAATATTTTTTCAAAAGAAATATGTGGAGGTCCCCATATTGCGCATACAGGTGAACTTGGACATTTCAGAATAATAAAAGAAGAGGCTATAAGTGCTGGAATACGCAGAATAAAGGCAATTCTTGAGAGCAAATGATTGGCTTAATTTGCAATAAAATTACCATATCTATAAGCCCTTGACATTTTTTACAAAATCATTTATACTATAAAAAGTAATAATTTATCTAAAATGGGTAAAAATAAAGACGAACAGGTAACCGCTTCCGGTTCCAAAGATTTTATTGAGGAAAAGGGAGAGGTTCTAGAGCTTTTGCCAGCAGGAACATTCAAAATCCAGCTGGACAATGGCCACACTATCTTGGCGCACTTGTCAGGAAAAATGCGCATGAATAAAATCAGGATTTTGCCTGGTGATAGAATAAAGGTGCAAATGACACCATATGACTTGACAAAAGGAAGGATTGTCTTCAGGTTTTAGCATTCTTAAGTGTTGCCAAAGTACGCGCATCCCGATGCTCCTCGGGTTTTTTAGAACTCGTAAAACGAGAACTATTGCGCATATTAAATTTTTAATATAGAGTATTATAAATAGATATGAAAGTACGCGCATCAGTAAAAAAAATGTGCAAGGACTGCAAAGTTATACGAAGGAATAGAAGAGTCCAAGTAATTTGTAAGAATCCTCGGCATAAACAACGCCAAGGTTAAATTTTTAATTATAGAACTAATAAAATATGGCAAGAATTTCTGGAGTCAATTTACCAATGAATAAAAGAATAGAAGTTGCAATAACTTATGTTTATGGTATTGGAAAAGTAGTAGCAAAATCAATTTTAAAGACAGCAGGAATAAATCCAGACACACGAACAAAGGATTTGACTGAAGATGAAGCAAATAAATTGAGACTATTAATTGAAAAACAATATGTAACCGAAGGAGAATTGCGTAGGCAAATTGCTTCTAATATAAGACGCCTAAAAGAAATTGGCTCTTATAGAGGAACGAGACATGCAAAGGGTTTACCTTCTCATGGTCAAAGAACAAAGACAAACTCCCGAACTGTGCGCGGAAATAAACGTGTTACTATGGGTTCTGGACGCAAACAGGCAGGACAGAAAACGTAAAATTATAAAAAATATAAATTAAGATATCGCTTTGCGATAATAATTATGCCAAAAATAGTAAAAAGAAAAAAGAAAAAGATTGATAGACAAGTCTCCCAAGGCAAGGTTTTTATTAAAGCTACATATAATAATACTATTGTTTCAATATCAGATATGCAGGGTAATGTGATATCTTGGTCTTCGGCCGGACATTGCGGTTTTAAGGGGCCAAAAAAATCAACCCCTTATGCTGCTGGAGTAATTGTAAAAAATGCTATAGAGAAGGCCGCTTCATATGGTTTACGAGATGTATACGTATTAGTAAAAGGCGTTGGTTCTGGTAGAGAGTCTGCGGTTCGTTCATTAAATGCTAATGGACTTAGCGTAATTTCTATAAAAGATATAACCCCAATTCCTCATAATGGTCCAAGACCGCCAAGACCACGCAGAATATAAATATAAATAAAAAGTTTTGATCTATGGCTAAATTAAATGAACAATGTAAATTATGCAGACGCGAGGGCGAAAAGCTTTTCCTAAAAGGAGACCGCTGTTTTAGTACGAAATGCGCCATAGTAAAAAGAAATTATAAACCTGGTGTTCATGGACCGCAAGGAAAACCGTCAAAAATGACAGATTATGGAAAGCAATTACGCGCAAAGCAAGCAGCAAAAAGAATGTATAGCTTAACTGAAAAGCAATTTTCCAATTATATCGCAAAAGCAATGAAGAAAAAGGAAAATACAACGGATATGATTTTAAAGTTTTTAGAGTCTCGTTTGGATAACGTTGTTTATCGTTTAGGTTTTACAACATCCAGAGCATCTGCAAGACAGTTTGTTGGTCATGGATTTTTGAATATAAACGGCAAAAAAGTAGATATCCCATCTTATGAAGTAAAACCCGGGGATATAATCAGTATAAACGCAAGAAAAGTAAATAAAAAATTAGTAGCTGAAGTAAGTGAACGAACAAAGACAAAAGAAACGCCTATTTGGATTGCTTTAGACAAAGAAAAAATGGAAGCAAAGGTTTTGGGCGCGCCAGAACTTCAGCAAGGCGAAAAGCTGTTTGATATACAAAATGTAATTGAATTTTATTCACGTTAAAATTAAGGAGGTACTAGGTGGTTAGGATTTAGGGAAACCTAAAATCTATAACCTAAACCCCAATTTATAAATATATGCAATCAATACTTCTACCCTCAAAGATAAATTTTAAAAAGGGTACAGGAAAAAACGAGACCGTAGTGAGCCTTGAGCCATGTTATCATGGTTATGGTATCACCATTGGAAACGCTTTGAGAAGGGTGCTTTTGTCGTCTTTACCTGGCTCGGCAATAACCGCTGTAAAAATAGAAGGAGTGAGCCACGAGTTTTCTGCAATACCAAACGTTCTTGAAGATGCTTTGCAGGTTATATTGAATTTGAAGCAGGTTCGTCTAGTTTCTCATAGTAGCGAGCCTATAAAGCTTTCCTTAACTGTAAGTGGAGAGAAAAAAATTACCGCAGGTGATTTCGAAAAAAATTCTGACATAAAAATAGCAAGCCCAGATCAACATATTGCAACCTTAACAGATCCAAAAGCAGAATTTAAGATGGAAGTTATCGTTGAACAGGGAAGAGGATATGCAGTTACAGAAGAGAGAGATAAATCAAATTTGGAAGCGGGAATGATTGCTATAGATGCAATATTTACGCCAGTAAGAAACGTTGCTGTTAAAGTAGAAAATGTACGTGTTGGACAGATTACCAATTTTGACAAATTACTTTTGACAGTTGAAACTGATGGAACAATAACTCCGGAAGAAGCAGTAAAAGAATCAGCAAAAATATTAATTGACCATTTGAATATTGTCATGTCCGGTGAAGGAAAAGAAGAAGAGCCGGAAGAAGAAATAAAAGAAGAAGACGTTTCCGTAGAAGAAGTAGAAGAAAAAGAAGAGACAGAAACAGAATAAAACATTGCATTTCAATTTTATACTTTACGATTAGTATGCGACACCACATAAAAACAAAAACATTAGGAAGAAAAAAAGCCTCACGAGAAGCCTTATTTAGAAGTTTGGCAACGAGCTTGGTTTTGTATGAAAAAATTAAAACCACAGAAGCAAAAGCAAAGCTTCTTCGCTCATATGTTGAAAAAATGATAACTTTAGGCAAGAAGAACACACTTCATACAAGACGACAACTCTTGAAAAAATTATATGTAGAGTCTGCAGTGAAAAAAGTGTTAGATGATCTTTCTCCAAGATTTAGCCAAAGAAAAGGCGGTTATTTACGAATTACCAAGTTAGGATTTAGACGGGGTGATGCCGCTAAAATGGTAAAAATTGAATTTGTAGAAAGCGCAAAACCAAAAACAGAAACAAAAGAAGCGAAAAAACCGGTTAAAAAGTCTCCAAAAACTAAAAAAGCCACAAAAACTAAATAAATATGAACAGAGAAGTATATAAACTAAATGCGGAAGGAAAAACGCCGGGCCGATTGGCTACGGAAATTTCGGTTTTACTACAAGGTAAAAACAAACCGGATTGGGCGCCACATAATGATACTGGCGGATTTGTTGAGGTTGAAAATGCAGATAAAATAAAAATTACCGGTAATAAACTGAAAGATTATAAATATTACAACCACAGCGGATATCCGGGTGGGCTTCGAACAAGAGCAATGAAAGAGTTAACACAAGAAGAAGTTATACGCCACGCTGTTTATAAAATGCTTCCTAAGAATCGTTTAAGAGATCCAAGAATTAAAAGATTAAAGTTTGTCTAATTATACTATTATGGCAGAGGAAAAAACTACAATCAAAAAAGAAAAAAAGGTTTCTAAAAAAGAAGCAGGTGAAAAAGAATTAAAAAAGCCAAAAAAAAGCGCTCCAAAAAAAGAAGCGCCAAAGGAACCGGAAGAAGAAAAAATAGAAGACGCGATACAAGAAGAAGATGCTGAAAAAAAGGAAAAACTGGGAAGACCTGGATTTTTACAGGCTGTTGGCAGAAGAAAATCTGCTATTGCCAGGGTAAGAGTATTAAAAAACGGAAGCGGAAAAGCAACGGTTAATGGAAAAGATATAAAGGAATATTTTGGTTCAGACTTTTTAGTTGAGATTGCTTTCGGAGCTTTGAATAATGTTAGCCAGTTGAAAAAACTTGATGTAAGCGCCAAAGTAGAGGGCGGAGGCAAAAAGGGACAAGCAGAAGCAATTCGTTTAGGTACTGCCAGAGCATTATTGGAGCTAAATCCTGTATTTAGAAAGAATTTGAGAAAAGTTGGTTATCTTACTCGTGACCCACGCGTAAAAGAAAGAAAAAAACCTGGATTAAAGAAAGCGCGTCGAGCGCCACAGTGGAGCAAACGTTAAAATTTATTTTACATATCAAGTCCCCCGAAAGGGGGATTTTTGGTATAGAATAATTTTTATAATACCTAATTTTTATAGTTGAAAAAATAAGCTAAAAATGTTATAATTAAGTAAGATATTCAATATGCAACAACATTCAACAGGAAAAATAATAAAAAATACAGTCCTCTATACTGGCGCACTTTTAGCGCAAAAGATAATTTCTTTTGCGTATTTTTTGTATTTGTCCTCGCGTCTTTTGCCTGATACGCTCGGCTCTTACGTGTGGGCGCTTTCTTTCACGACTCTTTTTTCTATAGGCATGGATTTGGGGCTATCTCCCTTATTAACTCGTGAGACTGCGAAAGACGACGAGAACAACGAAAAATATCTGCGCAATATTTTGGGTGTAAAAATTCCACTTGTTGTTATTACCACTATTGTTGCTGTTACGGTTTTACTGCTTACCAAAAGCGATTGGACAACTCGCTTTTTAGTTTTTGGCGCTAGCGGAATTATGATTGCCGATTCATTAAGTTTGCTTTTTTATTCTTTTTTACGTTCAAAACAAAAATTAGGATATGAATCAATGGGCGTAATCGGGTTTCAGGTAATAACTTTAATTGGCGGAGTAGTTTTTTTAGAAATTACCGGAAATATAATTTTCGTGATGCTTGTTTTGGCTTTTTCAGCTATTGTAAACGCTATTTATGCAGCTCTCGTAATAAAATTAAAGTTTGGATATTCTCTTTGTCCTGCTTATGACAAAAAAGTTATAAAATATTTTTTTCGGATGATGCCGGCTTTTGCTTTGTCAGGAATCTTCATAAAAATATATAATGCGTCAGACGCTGTTATATTGGGTTATATTGCTGACAATAGAGCGGTGGGGCTCTTTAGTATTCCCGCTAAAGCCGTGACTGCTTTTCAAGCTCTTATTCCGGGTGCTTTTCAGGCGACAATATATCCATCAATGAGTAATTTTTATGCCACATCACGCCAGCGCCTGAAAAACTTATTTGAAAAATCGTTTAATTACTTAGGATTGATTGCTATGCCGATAGCTTTGGGGCTTTATGCTGTTTCCGAACCAATAATGAAGCTTATTTGGCCAAAATACATTGATGCAATCCCAACATTTAAGATAATGTCTTTAGCGATACCGTTTATTTTCTTAGCATTTCCTACGGGATTATTGCTCAGAGCTTGTGACAAGCAGACAGCAAACACCGTGAATCGTGGTATTATCACCGTTTTGTCAGTTGTTTTAAATTTAATTTTGATTCCAATTTATGGCGTACTTGGCGCCGGTATTACTTTTTTGGTGGTAAATGTCGTACTTTTAATTCTGGATTTTATTTATGTCAGAAAGGTTATAGATTTTAGCATAAAAAAAATTGCCTGGTATAATCTCCGCGTTCTTTTTGCGGGTATTTTTATGGCTATGTTTGTGAAGACTTTTATACAAGGTATGCCATTTTATTTAGCAATAGCGTTTGGAGTCCTCGTATTTATATCTTTTATTTTTCTTTTTCGGGTTTTTACAAAAGAAGAATATTATTATTTCAAGAATAAAATATTAAAAAATGAAGACTAATCTTTTGATTACAATTGATTATAAGCCGAATATCGGAGGTGTAGCGCGGTACCTCGAAGGTTATGTAAAGATACATGATTTAGATGTTTTAGCGCCTGATATTTCTATGCAAGCCTCAATTTTTGAAGAAGAGGGTGTTATAAGAAAAAAATTAATATGGAAAGGGTGGCCAAAATGGTTGCCGGCTTTGTATTGGGGATGCAGAATTGGAAAAAATTACGATAACCTAATCATAAGTCATATTTTACCAATTGGATATATAGGGCTTTTATGTAAAAAACCATACACTTTAATTTTACATGGGCTTGATATATTAAACGCGAACAAAAGTAAATGGAAAAGATATTGGGTAAAGAAGATTTTAGATAAAGCAAGTTTAATCGTTGTGAATAGTAAGGCTACAGGAGAACTTTTGCGTACTGTTTTTGGTGATTTGTATTCTTATAAAGTGGAACATCCAAGGATAATGTTGATGCCAAAAGCGACAGAAGATTTTAGGGAAAAGTACGGTTGGCAAAATAAAAAAATTATTTTTTCTCTTGGCCGGTTAGTAAAAAGAAAAGGACAGTCAAAACTTATAAAGTTAATGCCACATATTTTATTGGATAATCCGAATGCGTTGCTTGTTATTGCGGGAGACGGACCATATAAGTCCGAACTTATAGCAATAACAAAAGAGCTGGGGCTTTCTGATAGTGTTATTTTTTTAGGAAGAGTTTTGGATGTTGACTTGCCTAATTTGTATAGTGCGTGTGATATTTTTGTTCTTACAGCTTTACCTTCAAAAGATAATTGGGAAGGTTTTGGAATGGTTTGTTTGGAGGCGGCTTATTATGCAAAGCCGGTAGTTGTTACAAATTCTGGAGGATTAGGGGAGGCGGTTGAAAATGGTGTTACTGGATTTGTTGTTCATACGGATGAAGAACTTTATAGCACGATTTCCGAGCTTTTGAAAAATAAAAATTTACGTGAAGAATTGGGCGATGAAGGAAAGGCAAGAGTAGAGGAAATTTTTTTAGTAAAATGATAAAGTAATATTCTTATGATATCTGTTATAATCCCGCTATACAATAAAGAAAAGACAATTAAAAAAACAATTGAATCAATTTTAAATCAATCCTACTATGATTTAGAAATCATCGTGATTGACGACGGTTCAACAGACAAGAGCTTGCAAGAGGTCAAAGGATCTAATGATAAAGTGAAGATTTATTCTGAAGGAAAAAATTATGGCGCAAATTGGGCGCGCAATTTGGGCACTCACAAAGTAAGCGGAGATTATTTGTTTTTTTGTGACGCGGATATAATTTTGAAACGTGATACTCTAAAAAAATTAAAAAACGCATTAGACGAAAATTTTAATGTATCCTATGCTTATTGTTCCTTTAAGCTGGGATGGAAAGTAATGCGTGGGATGTCTTTTGATGAGGTAAAATTGAAAGAGGTTAATTATATTTCCACAATGTCACTTATTAGACGTAAGGATTTTTCGGGATTTGATGAAAACCTAGTAAAGTTTCAGGATTGGGATTTGTGGCTTACAATGTTGGAGCAGGGGAAACGCGGAGTTTTCGTTGATGAAATTTTATTTGAAGCTATTCCTGATAAGAGAGGAAAAAGCAGATGGCTCCCAAAAATATTTTATAAATTACCACTAAAGGAGGTTAAAAAATATAATGAAGCGTTACAAAAAATTAAATTAAAACATAAGTTATAACTTGCCAATATTTAATCGTAGACCAGAAATCATGAATTATAAATTACGAATTATACACATAGTATACGTTACTTTTTTATTATTAGGCCTTTCTTTTCTTGGCTATTTTTATTCTGATATAAAAATAGCCGGGTTTATTGGATTTGGATTGTTTTGTTTGGTTTTGGGGGTGTGGCGACGTGAGTATGCGTTGTACCTGGCCTTTCTGGAGCTCTGCCTTGGATCTTTCGGGTATTTGTTGTCGTTTGATGCGGGTGGCCTTCATTTGTCGCTTAGAATGCTGTTTTTTGTGATAATAATGGGTTTATGGCTGGCGGATTTATTGCGAAAAAAAATTCATCCTAATTTTTCTTTTCAGAAGGAAAGAACTTCTCCCTTTTTAAAAGGGGGACCCGGGGGGATTTTCATATTTTTGGCATTATTTATGTTAATTTGGCTCTTTGCCATCTTACAAGGATATTTGCGAGGTAATGGGTTATCTAATATTTTTTTTGATGCTAATTCATACTTATATCTTTTGCTTTTATTGCCGGCGCTGGCTTATATAAATACAGAAGAAAAACTGAAAGATTTAAAGAAAATTATTTTAACTGGAGCTAGCGTTTTAGCGTTCGGAACGATAGCTATATTTATAACATTCACATATTGTAAAAGTCCAAATTTTTTAGGAATTTTATATAAGTGGCTAAGAGATTTTCGTATCGCGGAAATTACCCCGCTTCAAGGCGGTTCTTATAGGATATTTTTACAATCCCAGATTTTTTTAATTGTTGGGATGATTATTTTGGCAGAAAGATACTTTTTTGGAAGAATTAAATTTTGGAAGTACAGTTTACTCACAATTCTTTTTAGCGCCTCTATCTATATCAGCTTATCTCGTAGTCTGTGGATTGGGCTTATGATAGGATTTGTTGTCTTTTTGCTTTTGGCAAAAATATTAGAAAAAAAGAAAATTCTTAAAAAAAGCATCACCTTAATATTATCTATTTTAATCGGAGTTTTGCTTGTAGGGCTTTTTGCAAAAGGGAATATAATAGATGAACGCTTAAAAATAGGAGAAAGCGCGTCTAATACTCGCATTGAACAGCTCGTTCCACTTTTACCCGCTATTTATAAAAATCCTGTTTTTGGTTATGGATTTGGGAAAACATTAACTTTTTTTTCACGCGATCCTAGAATAAATGGCGAATATACGACTTATGCTTTTGAGTGGGGTTATTTGGACATGATTTTAAAATTTGGAGTTTTGGGGCTGGCTATTTATTTGGGGTTTATATTTATAATTCTTCGTGATTTATTTATAAATAAAAATATTGCCTGTTTAGCACTTATTGTTTCGCTCTTGGCAATCCATATGTTTACGCCATATCTAAATCATCCATTGGGCATAGGCATCTTGTTATTGACTTTTTTGTTGAGATATGATATAACAGGGAGAGAATAGGAGGTATAATGCTCTTTAAAATCAAAAAGCTTTATGCTATTTGGCAATTACTTGAAAAACCTATTTGTGAGCACGAGGGCACACGTTGCTTAAAAGATATTTTAAAGCTGGCATTTGAATATCGGGAAAATACAAAAATGCCGGAGGATATGCATAGGTGTTTTAGGACGATTGTGGCATTCCAAAATGCCCGTAATTTCTTTTTTGGATTGCCAAAAGAAATAACAGATAAACTGCAACGCATCAGGGAGATGTAGGAGGAGGATATGCAAAGGAAAAAACGCATAACCCAAAAAGATTTATTAAAGGATTTTTTGGAAGCGTTGCTCAATCCACGCGTTTGCAAATGTGAAGATGCGCCAGGAGAAGAAGATGTAAGGCGATGGGCAAGCAATGGCGAATATCCAAAAGATGCGCATCAATGCCCTACTAGTAAAAGTTTTTTCGATTTTTATAAAGACTCCTATGAAAGAATTAGTAGGTTATGCTCTAAAAGAGTAAAGTAATCCATCAAACAAAAATCCATCCTGCAAAGGATGGTATTTTAATATTCGGAAGAATAAGTAATAATTATTTCATGTAACCGCGAATAAAGTCTCTGTCTGTCATTGGTAGTTTGCCTTCCGGTTGGAGCTTGTGGATAAGTAGGGTAGAGGTTTTTCCACAAGTTACAGCGAGCTTTTTTAACGGAGTTTCAAAAAATTGTCCAGGTTTTTTATCCAGATAATTTTTTGAAGAGATAGATGTAGTAAGAATTTTTAGACGTTTGCCAGCGTGCTCACAAAAAGTACCCGGCCATGGGTCATATGCCCTTACCATTCTTTCGATTTCTATAGCCGACTGATTCCAATTAATGCGTCCGTCTTCGCGTTTTAATATTTTTGTAAAAGTTGCTTTTTTATGGTTTTGCTTCTCTGGTTTTATTTTTCCGGAAATATATTTTTTTATTGTTTCTATTAAAAGTTTTGGATATTCTTGGGACAGGCGCGTATAAAGCGAGCCGTAAGTATCGTCTGCTAAAATTGAAACTTTTTTTTGTGTCAAAATCGGGCCATGATCCATCTCTTTATCAATCAGCATAATGCTAATTGCTGTTTCTTTTTCTCCGTTTAAGATAGTAGTTTGAAGTGGAGACGCTCCTCGGTATTTTGGCAAAGCAGAAGGATGGATATTTATAGCTCCGCGCGTTGGAATATCTAATATTTTTTGCGGAATAATTTTTCCATAGTCTACAACTACAATCAAATCTGGCGCAAGGTTATTTATTTGCCCTATGATTTTATTATCAAAAGTTTCCGGAGAAATTACATCCAAACCCAATTGTTTTGCTTTGACCTCTACAGAGGTTGGAGCGATAGCTTGTTTTCTTCCGGATGGCTTTGCCGGTTTGGTTATAGCCAGCACAATATTAAAATTCTCTGCCAAAGGTTGCAGAGCCGGAAGCGCAAAATTGTTTGTGCCAAAAAATACTATATTCATAAGTAGATAATTCCCGATTTTGTGGAGGAATTACGTTAAGAAAGCCCCTCGACAAGCTCGGGGACTAAAACATTTTATTTTTTTATAAGTTTGTCAATAAACAGCACGCCGTTTAAATGGTCAATTTCATGTTGAAAAATAATAGAGGGGATATTTTTTAGGTCTAACTTTATCATATCGCCCTGCTCGTTTAATGTTTTTACAGTTATTTTTTGGCTTCTTTTAACATATCCATTTTTTCCGGGGACAGAAAGACAACCTTCTTCAATGGCTATTTTTTTAAGAGAACGCTTTGTTATTTTTGGATTTATGTATGCACCTATGTTTCCATCTATTTCTACCAAAATAATTCTTTTCAATGTGCCGATTTGAACTGCGGCAAGACCAACCCCACCCGCTTTTTTTATCCAATATTTCATATCCGCTATTAATTTTTTTATTTCTGGACTAGAAAATTCTTCCGTTTTAACGGTGGTTGATTTTTGGCGTAATAGTTTGTTTGGATAAGTTACGATCATAGGGGGGATAGCGTTTAGCAGTTAGTGGTTAGCGTTTATATCAATTTTTTCTGTTGTATTTTTCCCATACATAATACATAGTACTTAATACTGGCTAATATATTGATATCGGATCCACATCTATTTGGTATTTATCGGGGATGATATTTTTCAGAGCGGATAAATTTTTATCCAATGACTCTTTCAAAATAATATGCATTAAATAATTTTTTGTTCGTTTTTTATGAAAAGGCGCAAATGGCGGGCTTGCATTAAATTCTTTTTTCAATAATTCATTATACAGGTTTTTGGCGTTTATTTCAAGTTCTTCGTTATTTTCGTCCTTACAGATAATCTTTATAAGACGGGAATATGGAGGATAATTTATTTTTTTGCGTTCATTAAGTCCATTTTCATAAATATTTTTCCATTCAGAAAATAGTATATTCTCCGGATTAGCGGTTTGTACCAATGCCTTTGCATTTATTTCTTGCGCAAACTGTAAAAATCTATATAACGCCATAGTTGCGTTTTCCTGCTGATTAAATTCTGGACGAATAAGATAGAAATCAAAATCCAGAATTGCCACCCCATATATCATTTTCATATCAATTTTAGGCAGAGTATTCTTCCAGAAATAATCCGTTGTAATAAGAATGTCCGAGGGAATAAATCCTGTCGTATCGTTTTTTGACATCGTTCGAACGTTTATACCGGGAAATTCTTTTTCCAGTATTTTTTTGAAGTTTTCTATACCTATTCTGAGGGGTTTCAAACGGGCATTTTTGCATTTTGGACAGACTGTCTCAACCTCTTTTTTTATGTTGCAATGATAACATAAAAATGAGTTATTGTCAATACTAAAAGGGTTTTTACATTCCGGACATTTGAAGACATAATTGCAGTCATTACAAATTATAAGGGAATCTTTTTCTTTGCGATTTAGGAATAAAATTACCTGTTTATTTTTTTCTTTTGCTTCTTTTATCATCTCATATAACGGAAAGCTAAAAAGAGGGGATGCGGAACTTTTTTCTTTTTTGATATCTACTAAAGAAAAGGTATTTTTTGGCAAAGGGCTATTTAGTGGAATAATTTTTTTTTCTTTTATTTTTTTATATACTGCAAGTTCCGGTAATATGTCGCTAAAAATAATTTTTGCATTAAAATTTGCTGAATATTTTGCCAATACTTTTTTTGCGTCATATCGTGGATTTTGATCCCATTGTTTATGGTCTTCTGATGAAGAATTATAGATAAAAGAAAGGGAGAGTTTTCTGAATGGTAAAAAAACAGATGGTCTTGTGCCGATTATAACTAACGGCTGTTTATCTAAGATTTTTTTCCAAAGAGCAAATTTTTCTCCTTGGCTTAACTTGCTGTGCCAGATAACAAGACTATTTCCAAATACATTATTGAGATATGGGGTAAAAAGTTTTATATCCTGAAGAGAGGGGACTAAAAAGAGGGCTTGTTTATTTTCTGAAAGCGCTTTTTGCGCCAGTTTTATAAATACCCCCAAGGTTTGTTTAAGGTTTTTATCAAATAAAAAAAATAAATTATTTTCTTCCGTTTTTTTAAGAGCAGAGTAGAGCTTTGTGGATTCATCTTTAGAAAATGAAAGTGATTGTTTTGTTATATCCTTTTCTTTTGTTCGCGCATTTACAATTTGAGGAATGAAAAAATTATAAAAAATAGCAGGCGATGAAAGATAGTAATCCGATGCCCACGAGAATAGTTGCAAAAGTGATTCGGGCAGGATGATATCCGTTAGACCTTCAATTTGTTTGATGTCTTTATTTTGGACAAAAGCTTTTTCCGTAGTGCGTGTTACTACACCATAAATTTTTCTTTTACGAAAATAAACGACCACTAAGTGGCCGGGTTTAATTTTATTTTCCAATTCTGTTGGAATTGAGTAATCAAACTCATCAAATCTGCGGGGAAGCTTTGTGAGGGGTATAATTTTTGCGAACATAATCAACAGAGGTATTTAATAGCCTAAACCTTAATAACCTGTTAAGCGCTAAGAATAAAACTATAATAATTTAAAATTACATACCATATATCCGATACCCAGCGGAGCCTCAAATGAAAACATTTGTGGTTTATAATTAACTTTGTCAATAATACCCATTAACATAGCTGTTGGCAAAAGAATTGATTCATTAGCTTCTTCGACCATTTTTTCGGGAAGAGAAAGAAGCCCAGCGGTATTTTTTGTTTCTAAAAGTTCAATAAATTTGTCATTAAATTCCTTTCCACTTTTTGAAAATCCCAAGGGGCTTTTTTCGTTTGAGCGGTGAGATAAATTTCCAGAAACAATAATTCCTATTTTTTTATTGCTTTCGGCAAGTATTTTTTTAATAAGTCGTCCTAATTCGTAATGCGCTTTTGGGTTTTGATGAGTATGGACAAAGGGGATAACCTTTATTTTTTTGTCTTGTAAAAGATAAAAAAGAGGAATGCCAAAAGTGTAATCAAGATTTTCTTTATGGCTTAAATTGAATGGCAGATTATTATCCAAAGCGGTATGTCTTATTTTTTCTATAAGCTCAACATCAGGGCAGAGCTCCATATTGGTTTCAAATTCTCCAAACTCCTTAAAATCCATTTTATACTTTTCTGAAAGGATAATATTATAAGTAGCAGAATGCATCCGTTCGCTTGATGAAATAATAAGAAGCGAATCAATATCTAATTTTTTAAGTTTTATTTCCAGATCTTCAAAAGCCTTTTTTGTATTCGCTAGCTTTTCTATTTTATCTTTTCCAATATTTGGGATAAGTAATGGAGGGTGGGGTGTGATAGCGGCAAAGGATATCATGATAATTTGTCGGTTAATTAATTAAAAAGTATTTGCGTTTCTGTTTTTCCTATGTTTTCACTTAGTTTGATTGGTTCGCCTATTTCATATAATCCTAATACCTTGGCGTTTGTCCATATTATATTTTCCCATTTCCATCCGTATGTGAGAAATACATCTTCCGAAGGGATTGAACGGAGTTTTCCGTCAGAAATAAAATATACATTTGGCTCTTTTTCGTCTTTTACAAGCGAGCCGTCTAAAAATTTTATTGGTTCTGCAAGAGAATATTTATCAAGTTCCTCAAAGTTTGCTTGGATTAAATTTCGGCCAGGAAAGCGAGTATTTAAAACTGATTTATGCCAAATTGGATATTTTTTTCCATCATAAACCCAATAAACTCCGCCGGTTTCCTTGTGTTGCAAAAGACCACCCGTAGGATATGCGCTTGCTTGGGTTATTGGAGAACCAATTGTATATGCGGAGAGATCTTCCTGTGTTATATTTTCTAATTCAAAAGGACTAAAGCCAATTGAGCGAAATACTTTTTCCGATTCAAAAGGTCGCGCTTCATCGCCGACTGTCATATATAGTTTTCCATTTTCGTCTTCCAATAACGAATAGTCGGTAAATTTTATTGGATATCCTGTTGGATATTTTTGTAGAATACTTTCTCCTACCGGTATTACGCTTTCTTCGTTAAATTTTGACTTGAAAACCGTTTTACTTGTGAACGGACGTTTTGTTCCGTCCTGAATAAGATAGATTCCGCCGGTTTTAGCATCTTGAAGCAAAGAGCCGTCAGGATATTGGATATTTGAAAACCATTTTGTCCAAATGAGATAAAAATTTTTATTTCCAAGATAATGCGGAGTATAGGTATAAAGCGCGGCAGTAGCATTATTTTGCGGAGTTATCCAATATTTGTA
This sequence comes from Parcubacteria group bacterium CG10_big_fil_rev_8_21_14_0_10_36_14, assembly GCA_002772895.1. NCBI lineage: Bacteria > Parcubacteria group bacterium CG10_big_fil_rev_8_21_14_0_10_36_14. Next base: position 38,373 of record PFCS01000006.1, read on the forward strand.
ATCAACTTTTTTACTAATTCCCGGACCAAAGCCAGTATGAGTAATACCAGATTTTTGTAGATCAATAACAAATGTATTTACTATTCTGTCCACTGCATAATAAACCTGTTTTGCAAATCCGCGATATTGCGCAACAAGGGGATGAGAGAGCTCGCATTTATCACAGACCGCATAACCCATCGCCCAATCAAGTCGTCTCATATTTGCCGAAGAATATGTTATTAAGCTTTGTTCTTTCTCAAGCATCACAAGAATAAATTTTGGGTTTATTTTAAATTCTTGCGCTGTATTATAGATGATTTGCCCGGCATCCATAAACGTTCCGGTTCCAGGATAAAAATCTGCAAAATAAGATAGAAAACTATTTTTTTCTGATAAAAAATCTTTTATTTCATTTAAAGACATTGAATTACAATCAAAAAGTTCTTGATCTGAGATTACAAAGTCTTCGTTAAAGGCATAAGAGGGGAGGGGCAATATAAATAGCCCAAATATTAGAGAGATTATGACTTTTTTCATATATTAATAAGGATATCAAAATAAGTGGCAGGAAGCAACAGTTTTAATTTTTGTAAAAGAAAAAAGGGCTCTCTTGTGAGAGCCCTTTAGGTTGGGGTTAGCCGCCGGAAAATGGCGGAGGTGTGAGGAACATATTGAACGCCGATAGGCAGTTTTTGCCGAGGACGAACAGGTAAACCTGCCCGCATTCGGACGTGTTGTCCTTGGGGATGGTGAGAAGGAACTGACCCGACAGATCAACCGTCTGTCCGGTGGAGCAGAGTCCCTTTCTGTCGCAGAGGGTGACGGTCATACCGTTCGGCACTCCTCCTTGCCAGCTCCAGGCGACAATCTCCTTTGGGCTGAGAGTCACCTGAAAAAGAGTGTCGTTAATTCCTGTACAGGTGGGAAGTTGAGGGATGTTGTTGTCCGCTTCGGGAAGCAACTTAATCAGGATCATCAGCTCGACGTCTTTACATCCCTCCTTTTTTACGGTGAGAAATATGGTTTCATTCTTCACGAAGTCGCCGTCAGGTTGATGATCCAGCTACCGCCTTGATTGGCGATGGCTCTGGCAAAGGAGCTCTCGTCTGCGTTGGATGCGACGATGTTCACGTATGGCAGCACGGACTTGGTCAGCCCGTAAACCACCAGGTTCCCCGGTGAGACCAGGACCGCGCGGATGCGTGCGGTATCAATCGCGTAGCAGGGTATGAGTGCCAGATTGGCGAGCTGTGGCTGTGGGATCGCCAGAACAGCGATCTCGGGGGGTATTGTCGGTTCGGCAGGCGTTGTGATGGTTGGCTCAGATGTCTCGTCGCCTCCACATCCGGGAAGCGCCAGGCCAAGCAAGACCAAGAGTCCTGCCGTGCACAGAGCAATCGCGAATGTGAACAAAACACGTTTTGCAAGACCGGTCCGAAATGCTTTTACCTCATTCATTGTTTCCTCCTGTTTTTGTGGGTTAAAGATCTACTTTCTGTCTATGAATATAGCACATTTTTAGTAATTTGTCAAGAGAATTAGTAAAATATTGCCTTATTTTACATATAATTTGTATAATTTAGGTAATAAAATATGGCTATTTCCGGCCATATTTTAGAGGGGGAGTATTTATTTGATAAACTTCAGTTTATCGTCATCAATACTGATTTTTATCTCATCTCCTTCTCGAAACTTTTTCTTTATGATTAGCATCGCAATCGGATCAAGTATTTCGGACTGGATTAGCCGTTTTAATGGGCGAGCGCCAAATGACGGATTATATCCCTTTTCGCATAAGTATTTTTTGGCCTCTTCGGATATTTCTAATCCGAGTCGTTTTGTAGCAAGACGTTTTTTTAGAAGTTCAATCTGTAACTCAACAATTTGCGTAAGATCTTTTTTCGAAAGCGCTTTGAAGATGATTGTTTCGTCTAAGCGGTTTAAAAATTCTGGTTTGAATTGTTCACGCAAGAGTGAATTTATTTTTTCTTTAATTTCTTGTTCATCATTATTTTTCTTATCCGCAGTAAAACCAATATCGCCTTTTGAGGCAGCAGAAAGAATTTGATCACTTCCCAGATTTGATGTCATTATAATAACTGTGTTCTTGAAGTTTACCTTTCTTCCTTTAGCGTCTTTCATGTGTCCGTCATCTAAGATTTGCAATAAAATATTGAAAACTTCTGGATGCGCTTTTTCGATTTCATCCAATAGAATCACGGAATAAGGTCTTCGGCGTACAAGTTCGGTTAATTGTCCACCTTCTTCATGTCCGACATATCCCGGAGGAGAGCCAATCATTTTTGAAACAGAATATTTTTCCATATATTCGGACATATCAAGACGTATAATGGCAGACTCATCATTAAATAAAAATTCTGCAACCGCTTTTGCCAATTCGGTTTTACCGACGCCTGTGGGACCCAAAAAGATGAAAGAACCAATTGGTTTTTCTTCGGGTGAAATGCCGGCGCGTGAACGGCGGATAGCATTGGAGACGGCACGTACCGCTTCGTCTTGCCCGATAATTCGTCCATGCAATTTGTTTTCCATTTTTGCAAGCTTTTCCGCTTCTTCTTCAAGCATTCTGGCAACAGGAATACCTGTCCAACGGGAAACAACCCCGGCTATATCTTCCTCTGTAATTTCTTGTTTTAAAATTCTACTGCCTTTTTGTATTGTTTTAAGCTTTTTTTCCTGATTGAATAGTTGTTTTTCAAGTTCCGGAATATTTGAGTAACGGATTTCCGCTACTTTTTGGAGGTCTCCCGCACGTTCAGAAATTTCTGCCGAAGCTCGTTTACGCTCGATTTCTTTTTTAATTTTATTAAATTCTTCAATAACTCCTTTTTCATTTTTCCATTTTAGTTCAAGTTGGTTTGCTTTTTCGCGGGTTTCTGCGATTTCGCGTTCAAGATTTTTTAGACGTTCTTTTGACTGCTCATCTTTTTCTTCTTTTAAAGCTTGTCGTTCAATTTCGAACTTCATTAGTTGGCGTTTTAGTTGATCAAGCTCAGTCGGCTGAGAATCAACTTGTAAACGCAAAGCGCTACCCGCTTCATCAATAAGATCCACTGCTTTGTCAGGTAAAAAGCGGTCGGTGATATATCTACTGGAAAGAGTTGCCGCGGAAACAATTGCCGGGTCGGTAATGCGGACTCCATGATGAACTTCGTATTTTTCTTTTATTCCGCGTAAGATTGCTATTGTGTCTGAAATAGACGGTTCCTGGACATAGACCGGCTGAAACCTGCGTTCCAGGGCTGGATCTTTTTCAATATATTTTTGATATTCTTTTAGAGTTGTCGCGCCAATTGCATGAAGTTCTCCGCGTGACAAAGCCGGTTTTAGCAAATTTGAGGCATCAATCGCACCTTCTGACGCGCCTGCTCCCACAAGAGTATGGAGCTCGTCAATAAAAAGGATTATTTTCCCGGAAGATTTTTCTATTTCTTTTACAACTGCTTTTAGACGGTCTTCAAATTCTCCGCGAAATTTTGTTCCGGCAATAAGTGAACCCAAATCAAGTGAAATAAGCTCTTTATTTTTTAAAGTTTCGGGAACATCCCCAGAAACAATTCTTTGAGCAAGACCTTCGACAATAGCAGTTTTTCCGGTTCCGGCTTCGCCAATAAGAACGGGGTTATTTTTTGTTCGGCGAGATAAAACTTGCATAAGTCGTCTTATTTCTTCATCTCTGCCAATAACAGGGTCAAGCTTTTCTTTACGGGCAAGGTCAGTTAAATTTTTTGAGTATCGTTCCAATGCCTGATATTTTGCTTCTGGTTCAGGGTTATCAACTTTCTGATTTCCGCGAATATCAGCCAAAACCTGAAGTACGGCATCGTAAGAAACGCCGAGTCGTGAGAGAAGCTCGGAGACGTTGCTTTGTATAGAGATAAGAGCAAGAAGCAAATGTTCTGTGCTGATAAAATCATCTTTCAGATTTTCTGCTTCTTTCTCAGCTTGATGCAGAATACGAGCCATTTGCGGGCTGACTCGCAATTCTGTCGTGGTTTCCGGCAAGCGAGGGATAAGAGATAAGAGCTTTTTTAGATTGGCATTTAAGACTTCTTGATTTATTTCCAGTTTATTAAAAATAGTCGGAACAACTCCGTCTTTTTGTTCTAAAAGAGCAATTAAAAGATGAGCCGGTTCAATTGAGGCGTGTTTTTTATCAAAGACTATATTTTGAGCGGCCTGCAAGGCTTCTTGAGATTTTGTCGTAAATTTTTGCATCATAAGGGTAGTAATTTATGTATATAGTATTTAGGTTTCTAATCTTATTAGCAGTCGGGTTGGAGGAGTGCTAATTTATACTATAAGTTTGCCATACATTATTATACTTGTCAAGCGCTGGTAAATGTGCTAAATTAAGGGCAGATATTTGACAACCAGGAGGTAGCGATGATTCTTCGTGGGATTGATTTTGGAAAAGTTTTGGATGCTACCGGTGCTCGTGGATTTTTTGGAGAAGGATATTGGTATCATAAGCTTTGGTGGCCGTTTGGTTTGAATTTTGAAGGCTCTACATTTGTTGCTAAAACAACAACTCTGGAAGCGCTTTTGGGGAATATGGATCTTGATAAAGATTATAGACCAAAAAAACTGTTTCCCGATTGTGTAAAAGTATACTCGGGAAAAGGCGTGGTGCTGAATGCTGTGGGGCTATCGGGCCCTGGCGCAGAGGTGCTTTTTGAAGCCGGAAAATGGCAAAAAAGACAAGAGCCATTTTTTATCTCATTCATGCCGATTGCGGGGACTGTGCGCGAAAGACGCATTGAGCTTTTAGAATTTATGAAAATGCTGAAACGATATTTACCAGAGTTTCAGGCTCCAATCGGTTTGCAAATAAATTTTTCTTGCCCAAATGTTAATGTGGAATTTGATGATGAAGAATTTGTTGACGAGATACATGGCTCATTGGCTTTGGCTCGATGTTTTGTAAATATTCCGTTGATGCCAAAATTTAGTGTTATTACACCCCCGGAAATTTTAAGAGAGGTTACTGACTTTGTATCATGCGATGCTATTTGCATATCAAACACTATTCCTTGGGGAAAATTGCCGAATGATATTGATTGGAAAGCTATCTTTGGAACCAACGAATCTCCACTGGCAAAATACGGCGGGGGTGGACTTTCGGGAAAACCACTTTTGGCGTTAGTTGTAGATTGGATAATGAGAGCGCGGGATATAGGCATTACAAAACCAATAAATGCCGGTGGCGGAGTTCTAAGTCAACGAGACGCGGAACTTTTGTTTTATGCCGGCGCGGATTCGATTTTTTTGGGTTCTGTTGCGATGCTTGCGCCATGGAAAGTGAAAAGTATTATAGCTCATGCGCAGAAATGCGAAAAAACGGAAAGGAGTAACACCCAATGAAAACTCTAGTAATCAGAAAGCCGGATGATTTTCATGCTCATCTCCGCGAGGGAGAGATGTTGAGGCGCGTTCTGTCTTTTACTGCAAATGTTTTTGCAAGAGCGTTGGTAATGCCAAATTTGCAAAATCCGCTTGTCAGCACTTTTAAGGTAATGGAATATTCCAAGCAGATAGACCGGGAATGCAAGAAACAGGGATTTAATAATTTTCATGCGCTCCGTACGTTATATCTTACGGACAATACCACTGCAAACGATATTTCTTGGGCATATTGCTGGCAAAACATTGTTGCCGTAAAACTTTATCCAAAAGGAACAACGACCGGCTCCGTACACGGCGTTTCCGATGTCCGATTGCTTGCTCCTGTATTTGCAGAAATGGAAAAAAGGGGAGTGGTGCTTTCTATTCATCCCGAAATGCCTGAGATGCATAGCGATTATGCCGAAGAAGAATTTTTGGTAGGACCATTTTGGTGGATTTATCAAAATTTTCCAAAATTGAAAATAGTCTGGGAGCATGTGACGACCGCATATATCGTAAATATTCTGAAAATGTATCCTGAGCGAGTTGCCGCAACAATTACGGCGCATCATTTGTTTTTGACGCGTGATGATGTTTTGGGAAATCCGCATAATTATTGCAAGCCTCCGGCAAAATCAGAAGAAGACCAAGTTGCACTTATAAATGTGGCAATAAGCGGAAATCCAAAATTCTTTTTTGGCTCTGATAGCGCTCCGCATTGGAAATACACAAAAGAACGAACGATTAAAGTTCCAGCCGGAGTTTTTTCTGCGCCAGTGGCAATACCGGTTTTAGCGCAAGTTTTTGAAGCAGTAGGCGCTTTGGACAAGCTGGAAAACTTTGTTTCGCGATTTGGCGCAGAGTTTTATGGGCTTCCACTAAACCAGGAGCGAATCTGTCTTTTGAAAGAAAAATGGAGAGTGCCCCTTATGCTCGGAGAAGAAATGGGAAACTTGATAGTTTCTTTAGCGGCAGGGCAAGAGTTGGATTGGAGAGTTATCGGTTCTACTATGCCGTTTGAGAGGAAATAAAAAATACAAAGACGCACAATCAGCGTCTTTTTTAATTAAAAAACCTCCGATTTTATCGGAGGTGAAAGAAAATTAATTATTCAGTTTATGAACAGGGAGCCCAGATTGTTGTTCTCGTTCTTTTTGCTGTTTGTCATAATCAACAATTTCCCTTGTCTTATAGCACTCAAAAAGAGTTTTTGTTTCCTCGCCTTCAAAAAAGGAGCCGAGAACTTTTGCACCCTGCCGGAGCTCGCTATTTTCGAGCTCTACAAATCCGACAGGAACTTGATTTTTATCAAACCAGAGGAGTCGACGGTAATGATACCGTTTGTTGATGGTGTCGGTTATTCGACTATCCCTGAGATGGCACTGATTGAGAAACTCTTTTGCTTCGTCAAGAGAAATTTATTGTGAAAGATATTTATCAAGACGCCACATATTTTTCATTGCTTGCATGAGGATTTTTTCTGTTTTCGGTTCGAGTTGACCTTCTAGGGCCTTTAGAATTTGATATGAGTAGCGGGAAATGCCACGTCGTTTTTCAGCTGATTCGTAAGATTTGTTTATACCACGCAGAATCGGAGAGAGTAGAAAAATAACAGGAAAGGAATAAAGCGCAACCTTAGTCATCCCCGAACTTTTGCAATCTTTGTTAAAGAGCCAGCTAGATGTACCCGCTAAAGAAATTTCCATTTTTTCTAAATCAATATCAATGAAACATGATGGCCATTTTTTGGGATCATTTTTATGTTCCCCAGCGTAAAAGCCCATTGTAATCTTCAACAAATTTTCAGAATGCTTCACCCTTACTTCCCTTAAGTGCAATCTTAATTTATGTGGAATGCCTGCGGTCACTTGCATGCCAAGTTTGATGATGCCCGGGAGCTCTTTCAAGAACCATATTTTATCCCCGCTCATTTTTTTCTCTCCTTTTTCCACAATGTTCATAATTTAGAACAAAAAAATTATTTTGTCAATAAGAAATTGATAAAATAATCCGCACCTATTAGTGCGGGGAAGATATGGGTTATTTTTTTGCGGTTTTTCGTTTTTTTAGTTGCAAGATGCACTTAGCGAGATGCACATAAGCAGTTGCGGAACAAAAGCCTGCAAAGAAATAATTAAATATTGTTGGCTGAAGACCCCAGCCACATAGCACCATGAGGCCTACGGATACGAGTGCAGTAGCAAGATAGACTCTCCAATGACTGCTTATAAGCACGCCAAAACATATATAGCTACCAATAAGATCGTACCCACAATTTGTAGCAGTACTATCTTCGCCTCTTTGTTTTTGTCTTGCTTTATTAAATCTTACATCTGTGTTTTTTTGTCAAGCCTGTCTTTGTATGGTATTATTTATATATGAAAAGGCGGGTATTTTTAGCTATAAACCTACCAAAAGAAATTGATAAAAAAATCAGTACTTATTGCCTAAAATTAGCTAAAAGATTGCCAAAGAAGGGAATAAGATTTGTAGAAGAGGGGAGTAGACATATAACTCTTCATTTTTCAGGCAGTCAAACGGAAGAGAAAATAAAAAAAGTAGCTATACTTATGGAGGGCGTAGCAAAACAGTATACAGGATTTGAAATAGCAACAAAAAAGATAACCGCTTTTCCAAATGAAAAATTTCCACGGATTATTGTTCTGAGCGCAAAAAGCAGAGGAGAAGAAATAAAAAAAATTCGAGCTAATTTAGGAGACGAACTAAATAAAATCGGCATTGAGACTGACGCGCGTTCTTGGGAAGCGCATATCAGTTTAGCAAGAATAAAGTTTGGAAAAGTAGACTTTGCCAGAATACAAAAAGAAGTGGGAGAAAATGTAAGTTGGGTGGTAGACAGTTTTGACTTGGTTGAAAGCGAACTCACAACTGAAGGGCCAATTTATAAAATAATAAAAAAGTTTCTATTGAGCTTTTAATTTATACGATATGAAAATTTTAGGTGTAAGGATAGATGAAATGGGAGAAAAGGAGGTTTTGGAAAAATGTAAAAGCGCAATAACAGAAGGCAGAAGACTTTTTATCACAACGCCAAACCCGGAGATACTCCTTTTGGCAAATAAGGATGAGGATTTTAAAAAAATATTAAATAGCGCTGACATAAATATTCCGGATGGGGTAGGGCTTAAGCTTGGCGCAAAAATAAAAAGAAAAAAATTGAATTATCATTTGACGGGAACGGATTTGATGGGACATTTGGCAAAGATGGCAGAAGAAATGGGGCTTGGAATATATTTATTAGGGGCAGAGCAGGGAATAGCAAGAAAAGCCGGACAAAATTTGAAAAAAATTTTACCAAGTTTAAATATCATTGGCGCGGAGTCCGGTGGCAAGTTTGAAAGTTGGGATAACCGCGTAATAATAGAACATATAAACGCAGTAAAGCCGGATATTTTGTTTATAGCGTTAGGGCAAGGTAAACAAGAAAGATGGATTTTTGCAAATTTACCAAATCTTAAGAGTATAAAAATTGTAATTGGCGTTGGTGGAGCATTTGATTTTTATTCTGGACGTATTCCACGCGCGCCAAAATGGATGAGACAACTGGGGCTGGAGTGGTTATATAGGCTATCTCGCGAACCAAGCCGATGGAAAAGAATTTTTAATGCAGTTATAGTTTTTCCGATTGTTTGTTTAATAAAAAAATAATATGTCAATATTTGGTCCAAAAATAAAAGTCAGATTTGCGCCGTCACCAACGGGGTTTTTGCATATTGGAGGACTTCGCACCGCGCTTTATAATTATCTTTTTGCTAAAAAAAATAAAGGAAGTTTTATCTTACGTATTGAAGACACTGACGCAAAACGAAAAGTAGAGGGTGGAGTGGAAAACATTATCAATACTTTGCGTTCCTGTGAATTAAACTATGATGAAGGACCTGAAATTGGCGGGAAAAATGGTCCGTATGTTCAGTCGGAGCGCTTGCCAATTTATAAACATTACGTAGAACAGCTGATTGAAAAAGGAACTGCATATTATTGTTTTTGTACTCCGGAAAAACTGGAAAAAGAAAAGAAAAAACAACAAGACGAAAAATTGCCGACAAAATACAGTGGACATTGTACAAAAAATATAAGAGAAGATGCGAAAAAGCGGGTAAAAGAAGGCGAAAAATATGTAATTAGACTCAATGTTCCGGAAAGTGGAAATACAGAGTTTGAAGATGAGGTTTATGGAAAAATATCGGTAAAAAATCAACTAATAGATCATCAAGTTTTACTAAAATCAGATGGATTTCCAACTTATCATTTAGCAAATGTGATTGATGATCATCTAATGGGGATAACTCATGTAATCAGGGGAGAGGAGTGGCTTCCTTCTACGCCAAAGCATATACTTTTATACAAAGCTTTGGGCTGGAACGCGCCAAAATTCGCCCATCTTCCGCTATTATTAAATCCGGATAAAAGTAAACTTTCAAAAAGACAAGGAGATGTAGCGGTAGAGGATTATCTAAAAAAAGGATATTTACCCGAAGCTCTGATAAATTTTGTCGCTCTTTTAGGGTGGAACCCAAAAGGAGACCAAGAAGTTTATACGTTAAAAGAATTTATTCGTTATTTCGACTTAAAGTCAATAAACAAAAGTGGATCTGTATTAAATAAAGAAAAATTGGATTGGATGAATGGCGAATATATAAAAAGAAAATCGCTAAAAGAGCTGGTAGAACTTTGCAAGCCATATTTGGTGGATGCCGGACTCATAACAGAAAAAACAGATAAAAAACTAATAGAAAAAATTGTAAAAATAGAACAGGAAAGAATTAAAACTTTGCAAGAGATAACCGAGGGCGCAGGACTTTTCTTTAAAAAATCGGATTATAGTGCTGACTTATTGGTTTGGAAAAAGTCTGACAAAAAACAAACAAAAATAATTTTGGAAAAATTGTTAAAATTTTTAAAAACCGTGCCCAATGGAAAGTTTGAACAGGAAAAATTGGAAAAAGAAACAAAAAAATGGTTAAAAAAAGAAAATATCAGCACAGGGGATGCGCTCTGGCCAATGAGAACAGCTTTATCAGGACAAAAAGCCTCTCCTTCGCCTTTTGAGCTGGCTTGGGCATTAGGTAAAGAAGAAACCATAAAGAGAATAGATTGTGCCATCACTAAATTAAAATAGTCTTGCATTGTTATGAAAAAAGTATTTCGTTGTCTAATTATTTTACTGTTGGCGATTACATTGATAATGCCAAGTTTTGTAATTGCTGCGGAAAAAGATGACCTCATAAATTTGAGCGACGAAATAAATAATAAAAAAGATAAGCTTGACGCGTTACAGAAGAACCTTGATTATTATAAAAATCAGATTGATATGGCAAGAAAAAGCGCGGTAACACTAAAAAATCAAATAGATCTTACTGAGAACCACATAAAAAAGACTGAGTTGGAAATTCAGGAAGCGGAGATAAAGATTGATAAATTGGAACTCGAGATGTTGGGTATTAATAATGAAATAGATGGCACCCAAAAGAAGATTGAATTGCAAAAAGATTTGGTCGGATATTATCTACGCGAGATAAACAGGCTTTCCAGCAAATCGCCTTTAGAAATAATTCTTGTGCACCCTTCTTTTTCTCTTTTTTTCAGTGAAGTAAAGTATTTTGAAGATTTACAGAATAACTTGGGTACGTCGCTAAAAAATTTGAAAGACCTACACTCACGTCTGGAAGATAAGCAAAAAGAACTGAAGCAGAAAAAAGACGATACACTTTCGATTAAAAACGATCTGGAAGACAGACGTGGAAAACTTGAAGCTCAAAAAACAGCAAAAACTTTTTACATTGGACAAACGTTTGCTTCGGAATCAAAATTTCAGGCTTTGTTAATCGAAGCTCAAAAAGAACAACAAGACCTTGATGCAGAAATAGGACGCTTAGAAAAAGATATCCGAGAAAAATTAAATCAAAACGACTTGTTCCCATATGGCGGCAATATTGTTTTTACTTGGCCAATCGAAAAAAATAAAATAACCGCTTTCTTTCATGATCCGGATTATCCGTACCGCTACTTATATGAGCACCCGGGTATAGATATACGCGCTATTCAAGGTACGGCGATTGTAGCGCCGGCGCCAGGCTATGTATTAAAGGTGCGCAATCAAAATAGCTCACGCATATATAATTATATAGTATTGGTTCATGCCGGTGGGGCATCAACCGTTTATATTCATTTATCCCAAGTCTATGTTGAAGCGGATACTTATGTTTCGCGTGGACAATTAATCGGCCGTACAGGCGGAACGCCTGGAACGAGGGGAGCGGGTTTGTTTACAACAGGGCCACACTTGCATTTTGAGGTTCGCTTAAACGGTATACCGGTAAATCCGTTAGACTATTTGGTAAACCTATAAAGAATGATACTTTTTTAAAAAACAAAATTTATTCGCTAAGAAAGGTGAATCGGATTTTTAATTATTTTGCGACGCTATGTGATTATGAATCTTTAGCAGAGCAGAGGAACGTATTATCTTCTTTGGTAATGCTTGGTAATGCAAAGATATATTATCTCGGCTTTTCCGGAATATACTAGTACAAAAGATATATAGTATTTTGTAAATTTGTAAACAAGAGTATATAAGACGGATGATGTAGGTATAGACATCGATAATAGGTAAGAAGTATTACCTGTTTTTTAATCTTTGATATAGCGTCGCAGAATATACCTTTTGCGACGCAACAAAAAGGTCAATATAAAACCCCGTGTCTTAGGGGTCGTGGATGATTGGACAAAGTCTGTGTTCGTTTTCCTATCACCCCATTTCGTCAGCCGGTGTTTGCATAATACATCATACTTATTTTATATATACATTATCTCCAAATCTAAGGTCAATATATTCTAATGGTTTATTTACATCCTTTATTTTATTATTAAAGGCCAGGTATAGCTTGTAGAACTGCCTTTCGCCATCTTCTTCGTCATTTAGATATATTTGCCAACCGTTATTAACGTAAACAATAATTTTTGCAGTTGTTTTATTTTTAAAAATTAAAACAGCTTCGGTTTTAATCGGCATACGGGTTTCTACTTCATCTATGAACTGAATGATGATTCCGAATACTTTATCAGCCGGGTACTTATCGCCCACTGAGACGTCTTTGCTATAATAAGCGTCGCAAAATATAGGATAGCTTGGAAGTGCTTCTTCTTTTGTGTTGGCTAGTATTTTTTCTTTATCAATTGTTGCGTTGCCTGCTGTGCTGGTTGCAAAGTCTTCTTCAGTATCTTCGTTTGCAATAAACCAGTTGTCTATTCCCTCTTTTATGCTTAGCACAGTTCTGTCAGCTGATAGGATATATATTTTATTTTTGTTATATACTGCCAGCTTTTGTTGTTTTTCTTTTAGGTTTATTATTATTTTATGCGGATAATATTTTTCTACGGAAATGCTATCGAATATATAGTTTGAAGAAAGCTCTTTTTGCAAATCTTTACTGTTGAAAGTAATAATATTTGAATAGCTGAATAATCCCATTTTCTTTTGCTTGAAAAATGATTCTATTGAAGACTCTACTTCTGCTTTGTCATAATTTTCTATACCCCGTGTTTCCCAGTCATTTATATAGAATGTTTGTGATATCAGTAAAAAATAAATCCAGGCGCAGATAGTAAGTCCTAACATTATTAGACTATAATAAAAACGGCTGGTTTTCGGCTGTTTTTTCTTGCGAAAGTATGGATTTTGTATTTTGCGAGGATGGAGTACCTTTGACATAAGTCAAAAACAAATATTTAGCCTGTATATTATACAATGACGCGTTTTATAAGGGGGTTAATGCGGGTCATAACTTCGTAATTGATGGTGTCTATTTTTTTTGCCAACTCTTCGGCTGTTATTTCGTTTCCTAATAGGATTACTTCATCAAATAATTTTACCTTTGGGGGGGTGTCGGTAATGTCTATAATCGTCATATTCATACAAACTCTGCCTAATACCTTGGCGCGTTTCCCGGATACGAGCGTTTCGCCAATACTGGAAAGTCCGCGATCATAACCGTCCCAATAGCCAATAGGTATAATACCGATACGAGAATTGCGTTTTACGCGTTCTGTGAGCCCATAGCTTACGGGGGTTTTTGCGGATAAGTTCTTTATTTGCGCAATGCGGGTTTTCCATGTTAGCGCAGGCTTTAAGGTTAGATTTACATTTTTTTGTTTTGCTATGGCCTCTGCTTCATGAGAAGACCAGTGTCCGTAAAGTGATATGCCGGCACGCACCATATCAAAATGCGTTTCTGGATAATTGATTATTGCCGCACTGCAGGCAGAATGTTTTATTGGAATATGAATACCAAGAGACTCGATACTCTTTATGTTTTTATGAAATTTTTTGAGCTGTTCCATTGCATAGCTCGGATCTGTTGTGTCTTCTATATTTGCATAATGAGTATATATCCCCTCTATGAAAATATTCTTGTTTTTATTAGCTTTTTTTACAAAGTTAATAAGCTCTTCATTTGCTATCCCCTGTCGAGATGTTCCGGTTTCTACTTTGATATGAATTTTTAATTTTTTATTTTTGAAGTTCGCATTGTATTTGCCGGAGTCTTTTTCTAAATATTTTAACAATTCATTATTATACGCGACAATGCTGACGTTGTTTTTTATGCACTCCCCTATTCGGTCAAATGGCACATACCCCAAAACCAAAATAGGCATCCTATTTTTTTGTTTGCGTAAAAACATTGCTTCGTCAAAAGAATCAACACCACACCAATCAACTAATTTGCTTTGAATACAAATAGTGTTCATCTCTCTTAGCCCATGGCCGTATGCGTTGGACTTTAACACCGCCATAAATAACGGCTTCCTCCCCCTTTGTGAAAGGGGGTCTGGGGGGGACTTTAGCAAAGATTTCAATGCTTTGATATTATGCAAAATATTCTTTTTTGATATTTCAATCCATGTTTTCATATATTATATATCTTAACATAAATTGGCGCATTGTTAAAGACACATCAAGGAATGGTGTTTTTTCTTGTGTTAAGTTCGCTCCTTAATAAAAAAACGCTCCGATATGTTTATCGGAGCGCGGGTGAAGCTCTACTTCTCGCACTTCTTGTTGGGTGGCCGGAGCTCGCAAACCATCTCTGCGCTACTCAGGTGATACCAGTTTCCCTCAAACTGGTATCGGTAGCCTTGCACCTCCACCATTTCGAGTTTTCCGGTTGCCTTTCGCAGTACGGAATAAAATCCCTCATTCGGCTTTTCCATTGAGTGTCTCCCTTTTTTGAACTTGAGGAGAGTATAGCACACTTTAAGGGTTTTGTCAAGGATAAATAAACGCCTCATATGTTATGAGGCGTAAGGGGTGTTTACTTTTTTTCTATTTTTTCTCCTTGTCTGAGAGAGCTTGGAATCCAGTTTCCGCTAGACCACATTCGCTCTAGTTTTTCTCTGATTTCTTCCTCTGGCGTATCCAAAGGAGCATCAATGTGGAAATTGCCGGAAAAGCAGGTTTCGTAGTGCCACCGTCTGAGAAACGTTGGTTTTATTTCGAACATCCTCTCCTCCTTTTAGCTGAGTAGCTCGTGAAGCGGAACAGAGCGACTGGCTTTATTCCATTCTTCAATTGCTAGAACGACGTCTTCCATGGCGGGGATCATTACGATGTCGCAAAGAGCCATGATATCGTTTTCGTCGTTGATATCTTCCATTAGAGCAATCACTCTGCGGAGATCGTCTAGCGGAAGAAAAGCGCCGTTTGAATATTCCGGATAAATGGTTTGCGGGCAAAAATCTTTAAATCGCGTATAAAATAACCGAATACGTAGTTTGTTTGCATTATTTTTTTTGTTTTCCGCAGAGCAATACGCCTGCATAAAAAACCAGTATGTTGCTACAATCCGGGTCATTTCTTCTTCTGTTGCGTCAATCTCAAAGGTATCTTTTACGATGGAATAGTCCGGCGACTCAAGAACGATTCTATCTGAGCCGAGGAGCCTGATATTATATGAAAGATTTCCAATACCTCCAAAAAACATCCACAGAAAGCGCGGAAGCGAAACCTCGTATCTGCTTAAATATGGCTGTTCGTTTGGCTTTTCTCTCCTACAAAATACCTGTACCATCTCCCCTTCTCCTTTAATGAACGTTATTAAGGCGATTTTAGCATATTTTAGCCATTTTGTCAAGAGACGGATTTAGCAATAGAGTTTTTTGTTAAAAAAAGTAATTCCGACTAAACTAGTAAGAATTACTTTGAAGAATATGGGGATATAGGGAGAGTGGCGGTTTGTGTGGCTGTTATTCGGTTGTTTTGCCGTCAAAGTCCGGTGAGTCGGCTTCGGCTTCCGCTTTAGTCGCGCGTAAGATGCCATCTTTGTGGTGCGCAGGTGAATAAATAGTATAGAGTTTTAATTCTTTATCTCCCGAAACATTTATTACGTTATGCTCCGCGCCTGCCGGAACAACTACAGCGTCGCCGTCGGCCACATCATATTCGTTTCCATCGATTATAACCTTGCCGTTCCCCGCCTCAAAGCGGAAAAATTGGTCGTTATCCGTATGGACTTCCATTCCGATTTCTTCGTTTGGAGCAAGCGCCATTAAAACTAGCTGGCTATGCTGGCCGGAATATAAAACTTTTCGGAAGTTTGTATTTTCTAAAGTCAACTTTTCAATATTGTCTTTAAATCCTTTCATATTTTTGTGAGTTATTTATTAGTTAATTATCCCCTTTTTATATGGGTATTATAGCAAAGATTGCGGGAACCGCCGCCCATTGTAGCGAAAGAAGCGAAGCGATTTCGCTACAACGTTTCGGCATATCTGATGTTTGCCGTAGCGTAGCGGAGGCAAATATGGGTGGAGGCTTTTGTATAAAAGCCGTAACCAGACATGCCGTGTTATA
>PFCS01000006.1:54666-55660 GCA_002772895.1 Parcubacteria group bacterium CG10_big_fil_rev_8_21_14_0_10_36_14
ATTAACAAATTTTATTTTTGTCTTGGCGTAGGGGCAGAGGGGGCTGGGGGTGAATGCCCAAAATTAAAAACTCCTTATCTTAGATATTTATCTGATTGTTTTTAACAACTATCGCTCCTGATTTTTTTACTACTGATTTTACAGCTAATATTTTTTCTTTAAATTCATTTGATTTTTTAGCCAGACAATCTTTGCAATCGGCACTCCACTTGATAATCATCAGTTTTGCAGCACCCTTTATAATTCCATACAAATCCTCTGGAGAAACAAATTTAGCTTTGTAATCTGTAGCTATTTCCAATCTTCTTGATTTTTCATCAAGCATGGCATAAGAAATTCCTAATCCTTTAGCTACAGAAAAAAAGTGAGTTAGCGAATTCCTTAATTTTCTAAGATCATCTGTAGTAATATGCTCCAATCTTTCTTGATTATCTTGACACCATTCGTTTTTTGGATTTAAACAAAATTCTTCTATAAAACTTTTTATATTCTCTTGATTCATTGCTTTTTTAATAATTTTTTTTTCGTCAGAGGTTTTATTTTCATAAGCAATATTAAGACAAAATAAAGTTTCTAAATTTGCAAATAATACTATCATTTCGGAACGAATAGGCCTATCTCTTTTTAATTTATCAGCCATGCTCGCAGGATGTTCTGAAAAAGTAAATTTAAAATCAATAGAGTTTTCCTTAAGTTTTCCAGCAAGCACTTCGACAAGTTTTATTGTTTCCAAGTGTTGCTTTCTTATTGACTCTAATTTTTTATCGAAATTTATAAAATTTTCTATTTCTTTTTCGATTTCTTGTAAAAAAATTATGACTTCGTGTAAATTTGGAGAAATAATAACCTTGCTACCATCGAAAATAAAATGAGTACTTTGCGATTGCATAATTATTTATGAAGCTGTTTCAAAAATTTTCTTGACTAAACTTGTTCGAGCGTAAAACGCACGAGTTATTGGTCGGCGCTTTCCAGTTTTAGGATTTATCCCACC
>PFCS01000006.1:55679-56255 GCA_002772895.1 Parcubacteria group bacterium CG10_big_fil_rev_8_21_14_0_10_36_14
TACCTTTTGTTCTTGCTTGTATCCATTTTCCGTCCTTGCCAGTTAATGCGCTAAAGCCTTTCTTGATAAGTTTCTCTCGGATAAAATTATAATCAGCTTTGATTTCTTTGATAAGTTCATCATCTTCGGCAAAATCCAAGCTGGCGACTTTTAACAACTCTGCATTTTCGGAATTTTGACCGTGCCACATAACGGCACAAAATACTATTGATTTTAATTTTGCCCAGCAGTGGCTTTCAAAAAACGAATGTTTTTTCAATTCTTCGGGATTGATCATTGTGATTGCCATTGTTTCTTTTGGCGTAAGTTCATTTTTCACATTGTGAAAGCTAACCGATTTCAATTCATACGAAAGTCCATTTGGTGCTTTAGAAACATTATTTTCCAGCCCTGCCAATCTTTCTAAGACCAAACCTTTCCAACCCTTGTTTTGCTTTCCTGTTTCGTAAGTTGTAATTCCATGTTTCAAAGCAAGTTTTCGCAAATCCTTCCCGATATGCTTTTTCAAATTATTGATCGCAGTTGTTCTTGTGACTATTTTCATACTATTTTTTAGAAAATTTATTTTTAATATTT
>PFCS01000006.1:56273-56983 GCA_002772895.1 Parcubacteria group bacterium CG10_big_fil_rev_8_21_14_0_10_36_14
AATAAAATTGCGACCATAAAGATAGGCCGCAAGTCCTGTTGTCGAGCTTCCCGTAAAAGGATCTAGGACTACATCGCCCTTGTTTGTGCTTGCCAAAACGATTCTTTTCAATAAATCAGAAGGTTTTTGTGTAGGGTGTTTGCCAAATTTTTTTTCAATCGGCTTGGGCGTATTGATTGACCAAACAGATCGCATTTGCAATCCTGGTTTTTTTAACTGATCTTCTGGCCATTCGCCATTTTTCATCAGATCATAATTGAAAGTATGCTTGCTTGTTTTTTCCTTTCTCGCCCAAAGTAAAGTTTCATGACTGGCGGTAAAAAATCGGCATGACAAATTTGGCGAAGCGTTGGGTTTGAACCACGCAATATCATTTAAGAAATGATATTTGTTAATTTCTAATGCGAATCCGCATTGATAAATTGAGTGATAAGTTCCGCTAATCCAAATTGTTCCGTTTGGTTTCAAGACTCGGCGACACGCCGAAATCCAAGTATTATGAAATTCAAAATTCTTTTTTGTCCCATTAGTTAAATCCCAGTCGCCCTTTTTTACGCTGACCATTTGTCCGTTTTGGCAAGTGAAGCTACCACTTGATAAAAAATAGGGCGGATCGGCAAAAATCATATCCACAGAATTTTCAGGGAGAGAATTTAAAATATCCAAGCAATCCGACTGATACAGCTTAAATCTCGGTTTTTCGTAATATG
>PFCS01000007.1 GCA_002772895.1 Parcubacteria group bacterium CG10_big_fil_rev_8_21_14_0_10_36_14
AAATACCAGAAATAACCATCGGCTAATTTTATTATTTTCCATAATCCTTAATATCTAATACTTTTTTATAAAATTTTTCTCTATACTCCTCTCTTCTATCTAATAAATGAAACTTTAACATATTATCATTTATAATAACACTGTTATCTTTTCTTTCTAACGCTTTTTTCATTTCATCTGGCATCACTTTTAATTGAAATTTTTTGATCATCTTTTCTGGAAAAAATCTAAATGGCGCTTCCAAAACTTGCTGTGCTAGATTTTTCAATATTTTGGAAAATTCTGTATCTTGTCCGGAAAACGCAGGAAAATATTTCTTTACCCATAAATTTTCTTTCAAAAATTTTTGATAAACTCCATTGTTATAAAGAGGTGTAACCCAAAGCATCCAATGAAAAAGATAGGGGTCACCATCAGAAAGCGCAATTTTTGATATATCAAGAAAATCTTTGCTTATAAAAAAACTGAGACATATCCTGTCTTTATTATTCCCATTTTTCGGTCTCATATTAAAAATTTTTAAAAAAGAAGTTGTTAAAAAACGAGTTGTCCAAAGCCTGCCAGATTCGGCAATTATAAAAAAGTCTATGTCGCTCTTATCTTCCGCATTCATATATCCCAGAGAATTACAGACGCCGATAAATCGTATAAATGGAAATTTGGAAAATATTTTGGCGACTCTTTTTGCTCTTTCTATTTTCTTTAAAGAAACTAAAAAACGGGCTTTCCTTTTTTTTGCTCCATCTAAATTTTGAGGCAAAAAATAATACCCGTCTTCTTTTTTTATTTTATTTTCTTGTTCTAATAATTCTAGCGCGCAATATATTTCTTCCAAATTTTTTCTTATTCCAATGGATTTTTTTATTTCACAAATTGTCAGCGGAAATTCAAAAATATCATAAAAAGATAACACTTTTAAAATTTCGTATTTTAAATCACGCATATCTCACCTATCCTCCATTTAAAAAATTATTCCATGATCATTGCTGACGCTGGCGACTCTCCGGTTACCATGGTTTCTCTACTATCTTCTTTTACCAATTCTCTCTCTGTTAGATCATCTACAATTATTTTTTCTTCGTTTATTGAGATGATGCTACTTTTTGAAATAATTAAATCGCCCACTACCAGTCCTTTTACAATTCCACTTGGTCTTACATATATATTCGCCAACTCAAGCGTATCCGTATCCAAATCAAAATCCCGAATATGCCCAAGAGCTTGCTTGCTCTTTGTTTCTACAGACATACCAATTATTATTTTGTGGCTCAATATCATATTTTTTATTCTTGCTTCTTAAAATCTTCTTTTTTTATTATTTCTGCGACCAGTGCAGATTTTTTTTGTCTATTAAAAACTAGAAGTTGTTGACCAATGGTAAGAATGGTTGTTAAAAACCAATAAAGAGTAAGCCCCGCCGGAATGCTCGCACCGATAAATACCGTAAGGAGTGGCATCATATATTGCATCTGCTTATTCATCATTGCCATTTGCCCCTCATCTTTTGCTCCAGCGCCCGCTCCTTTAGGAGGGCGTTTAGACGGAAGCATCCTTGTCTGAAAAAACTGAGCAAGTCCGGCAAAAACCGCAAGTAAAATATTCGGTTTTGACATATCAAGAATACCAAATGCAATCGGATTTATCGTTTCGGGATTAGATATAAAAGGATATAGAACCTCAAATCCTTTTGATTGTAATGTTTGACGCATTGCCTGATAAAGAGCAATCAAGAAAGGAAATTGAATTAGAAGAGGAAGGCAAGAAGAAAATGGAGAAACCTTTTCTTGTTTATAAAGATCCATCGTTGCCTTTGCCAATTCTTGTTTATTATCTTTATACTGCGCCTGTAAAGCTTTTATTTTTGGTTCTAAGTCCTGCAAAGCTCGCTGAGATTTTAGTGCTTTGACTGAAAGTGGATACAAAAGAACCTTTAAAATAATGGTCAGAATAATTATTGAGATTCCAAAATCATGCCACGGAAGAACATCATAAAAAAATATAAGGGCATTATAAATTGGATTGTAAAGAATTATATGATAGATATAAAGCATAAATTCAATTATCAATTATCAATTTTCAATTCTCAATGAATTTCAAATGATTATTTAATAATTTTATAATTGATTATTCGTTATTTCCTTCTTTTGCTTCTTCAGTTGTCTCTTCTTCTACTTCTTCTTTTTTTACAACTTTCTTTTTTGAAGTTTTTTTCTTTTTTGACGCTTCTTCTTCGGATGATAGTTCTTCTGATGTCCCGCCACCTTCTATTATTGATGGTTCTCCATCATCTTCCGGAGCTATAGAAATTTCTGCCGGCTTGATGTCATCGTCACGATCTTCTTTCACGTTTATTTTCCAGCCGGTTAGTCTTGCTGCCAAGCGAACATTCTGACCATTTTTACCAATTGCTAAAGAAAATTGGTCAGGTGCTACTTTGGCGATTGCGGTTTTATCTTTTTCGTCTATTTCCATATTCAAAACCTTCGCCGGAGAAAGGGCATTTGTAATAAAAGTTCTTGCATCGTCGTTATACATAACAACATCAACTTTTTCTCCCCCTAATTCACTTATAATTGTTTGGATTCTAGCACCTCTTTGTCCAATGCAAGAACCGATTGGATCAATATTCTCTTCTTTGGTATAAACGGCAACCTTAGAACGTGAACCGGCTTCGCGAGCAACTCCCTTTATCTCAACAACGCCAGAAGCAATTTCTGGAATTTCTGATTCAAATAATTTTGCCACTATGTCCGGATGGGTACGGGAGACAAGAATTTGCGGACCCTTTGGAGTTTTTTCAACTGATTTTATATACACCTTTAATCGTTGACCTGGACGATAAAATTCGCGTGGTATCTGATCGTCGGCAAGCATTACTCCAGTTGTTTTTCCAATGTCAACCAAAATAATTCTGCCTTCTTTCCTGGCAATACTGCCAATCATTATCGCGCCTTCATTTTCTTTAAATTCTTCAAATACGATTTCTCTCTCTGTTTCTCTGATACGCTGAATAATAACCTGCTTAGCTGTCTGCGCCGCCATTCTTCCATAACTTTCGGGAACTTGAAGCTCAATATGCAAAATCTCTCCTGACTCTGCGTCTTTTTTAATTTTTTTCGCTTCTTCCAATGATATATGTAATTTTGGATAAAGCGTTATTTCTTTTTCTTTTTCGCGTTCTTCTTCGGTTAGTTCACTTCTCTCAAGTTTGCCTTCGGCACGAAGAACTTCTCGATCTTCAAGAATTTTTATTGCATCATCATACATATCATCCGTAACAACGGTTTTTTCATCAAAAACACGCGAACCACCGGTTGTCGCGTCAAACTCTACTTTAATGTTTTGATTTTTTTCACCAAAATCCTTGCGGTATGCTGCTGCCAGCGCCGCTTCAATGGTACCAATTACCATTTCATAAGGAATGTTTTTTTCGTCAGCTATTTGACGTATTGCTTTTTCGATATCAGACATAATAATGGCGTATAGTGTATAACGTGTAGCGTGTAGTTAAGGCCTAAACGCTAACCATTAAACTCTAAGGCCTAATTTTATTATTAAAATGGCCAGTCCATTAGACCAGCCTTTACTATAATTATAGTAACACGATATTGAAACTATGTCAAATTACTTATTTCCCAGCTTCACCTTCATATCTTTTTCTTCTCCTTCACGCAAAATCTTCAAAGTTACTTCATCACCAGGCTTATATTCATAAATAATTTCTGCCAAATTTTTATATTCATTTATATTAATATTCTCAACCGCCAAAATAGTATCCCCCGTGCTAAGACCGGCGGATGCGGCAGGAGAACCGGTTTCTACAGAGCGCAAAAGTCCGCCTCCATAAATATGAGCTCCCTTCTCATTCGGCAAATCGCTTCCCAAAGCAAAACCAAGATCAATATAATTTACTCCAAGATACGGTCTTTCTACACGCCTATCTTTTAAAACTGAATTTACAATGCCTTTAAAATAGTTTATCGGAATAATATAGTTATTATTGTCATTCGCAACCGCAATACCAATTACCTCTCCAAAACGATTTGCCATCATTCCACCATCAAGTTCTACAGGTATATCCCCTTGAAGTTTTATTACCTTCCCAAATTCTTCAGATGACAGAAGTAATTCGCCTTTGCTTGTCTTGTCTGGATAAAAATTTATTGCATTTACATAATTAAACCAGAAATTATTTTTTCCGCTTCCAGAAAAGACAACGTCACCCAATTGTACAGCCTCACTATCGCCCAAAGAAATAACTGGCAGTTTTTTTGCATCAAGCTTTAAAAAAACAACATCTGTCCATGTGTCATAGACCTTATCTTCTACATTATAAAGTTTATTTCCTATGCTCACAGTAAGCGTTTTTGCGCTCCAACCATCTACAGCACTTTGATTGGTAACCATCCAACCGTCAGAAGTGAGAATAAACCCAAACCCCAAACGATCTTTTTCGAGATACAGTCTATCTAAAAGCGCAGTTGCGCTTTTCTTTTTATAAATACCTACGACAGACGGCAAGGCCTTGTCTAAGAATTCAAACAGCTCCAGCCGTCCATATGCTTTTATTCCTAAACTTGTTTTTAATAATTCTTGAGTTTGATTTTCCGTATCTACATTTCCAATAAAAATACCGCCCGGTACATAAAAACTTATTATAGAAAATGTTCCGACCATAGCCGCCAAAAGACCAAAAATAGAACTTATAATAACCGGCTTTGTAATTTTTTCACCTAACTTTTTCATAAGTCAATATATTTCTTATAGTAACGAGAATAATTTATAAATTGCCTACACCCATCTTGCTGTAAATAGTATCAAAAATAAAAGGATTAGTCCAACGATGATATATCGCCTATAAACAATCTTTTTATATTTTAGATAATTAATCAGCACGCCTGAAAGAATATAGTATAGAATTCCCACCAAGGCTCCACTGGCATAAAAACCAATTGGTAAAAATTGAATGGCAGTGAATAATTCCGTAATAATCAAAGCAGCTATAAGCATCTCCGGAATAATGATTTTTGTTTTTTTCTTAAGCGTCCAAAGCGGACCATAAATGAGGCCTAAAGAAAAAATAAAAAATATAATAGATAAAAGCCATAGATGAAGCTGAATAAATGTTTTAATACCATAGAAGCTGGCGGAGAGAAAAAATATTGACACTACATTCATTAAATTATTTATTCGTAAAAAACTATCTCTGCTTTCGTCTGATGGCACTATTAAATAGTACAAAAAATTTTCAAAATAAAATAAAATATACGCACCAAGCCCCAAAACAAAAAAATGTTTAAAATAAACATTTTCAAAAAATAAAAGAAGAATAGTTCCTGACCAAACAAAAATTAGAGGGCTTGCTAAGTAGTGCCAAAATTCGTTCTTCCCTGAAAATTTTTTTTTAGGCAATAGTACTCCTAAGAAAATTACAGAAGCTGTCAGCAAAAGAATATAAATAAGCCACGTCGGTTTTAAAAGAATTGTTTCCAGAGCTAAAAAAATAATTGTTCCCTCCAAAATCGGAATTATGTGTTTCATATTCTGTACGTTTATTTTTGGCGCCGAGCAATAAAAAAATACTCATGGCGTAGATTATTTTTTATCATATTTTAAAAATATTTTTTACTGGCGCAGACAATCATCCTTAAATATACTTATGGTAAATCGCACTGAAAACAATGGTTAGGTGCAGTATTAGCGATCACTAACCTTTTTCTTTTCTAATTCTATAAAATCTGTAGCAAAAACGCTAATCGCCGTTGCTACCGGAATTGCTAAAAGCGCTCCCAAAATACCGGCAAGGGTATACCCGATACCTAAGGACAAGATACTTACAACGGGATTTAAGCCAATAGCTTTTTGCATTATTTTTGGAACAAGAATATGATTTTCAAGCTGTTGAATAACAACGTAGATAATCAAAACTAAAAGTCCTTTTATTGGCGCTTGAGAAAAAGCTAAAAAAACAGCCGGAACAGCAGAGGCCGGTGGTCCAAAATATGGAACAAGCTCCAAAATTCCCGCTAAGATAGCAAGCACCAAAGCATATTTGACTCCAAGAATCATAAGTCCAATATAAACAAGCGTACCTATGATAAGACCCAAAACAAGAGCTCCACGGAGCCATAATCCAATTTTATGTTGAGCGCGAGTCATAAGACCCACTAAGTGCGGTCGATAACGCTCCGGCGCAATACTTTTGAAAAATTTCTTCAAAGCATTTCCTTCCACAACCATATAAAAGGTTAGAACCAAAATCAAAACAAAAGTTATAACGCCTCCTAAAAATCCTTTGAACGTTGAAAATACTCCGCTCAAAGCTCCTGGTATCCCAGCCTGTAAAGAACCGAGGGATTCTCCGGATTCGGAAACAAAACCCTTGCTAACAGCCAAATCTTTTAATGCGGTAACGCTATTTACTACATCATCGCTATAAATAGAAAGATTTTTTACAAGTTGTCCAGATTGCTCAACAAGCGGAGGGATTAGAAGAACGAGGACTGCAGATAGAATGCCTATTAATACTATATATATAAGAAGGACAGCCAAAGCGCGCGGAATGCGTTTTCTAGCAAACCAATCAGCAAATGGGTCAATAAGCGTTGCCAAAATTAGCGCAACAATAAAAATAACAAGAATATCTCTTATTAGATACATAAAGAAAAGCGCTAAAATAACCAGCACCACTTTTAATACCGCCCAGATACTTACATCAAAAATAATTTTCTTTTTATCTTCCATAATTATGATTATATTATAACACTAAATAATCAAGTTAACAATGCACCACTTTGTTAATTACTTC
>PFCS01000008.1 GCA_002772895.1 Parcubacteria group bacterium CG10_big_fil_rev_8_21_14_0_10_36_14
TATCAAAAATTTTTATCATTAACCCTAAAAAGTGTAACCCTTGAAGGTTAACTGTACCCCCTCTTGCAATTTTTTCAAAAATGTGCTATTCTTATAATCAGTTATAATAATTTATCTTGACCCGGTAGCTCAGCTGGTAGAGCAATTGCCTTTTAAGCAATGGGTCCTGGGTCCGAATCCCAGCCGGGTCACCATTCAAAGAACATCCTAAATCGGGTGTTTTTTGATATAAAAAATCCCCCGCAATACGCAGGGGTTAACTTTTAAAAACTCTGATGGTCCATCTTTTTTCCAATTGTTTCAGCTCATCTTTAGTCCTATCCTTCAGACCAATATAGTGACGAAGACGTTGCTTTGTCTTTGATATAAACTCATCACCGAGATATGTCGCCCCCTCTGAAAGTCTAGCACAACTCCGACAGCAAGCATCATAATGTTCGATTAATGCTTTTTTCTCTTTTATTAAATATCGGTTCCAAGAAACAGTTTGATGCAAAAAATAACCAATGAGTCCGAAAGTGAAAAAGGCTGTGCAAATCCATCCGAGCATCACTCCCTCCTTTTCGCTGAAAAATCAACTTCTATCAATTTTCCCAATTCGCCTGACAGAACCTTGCTTTCATCTTCATATTTATTTTGCGAAGTACCAATATCGCTTGAGACAACTTGCCTTAAATCTTTTTCTAAATATTTTGGCGGGCATATGTTCATTAGTATAAAATCCAGGTTTGACAAAGACCTCGCCCTAAATATTTTGCTGGTTTTTTTCAAAATTTTTAAAAAGAGCTTCTGGCGCGCAAAAAGCGCAATCCTGAATGTATCAATCTCAAGCAAGCTGGCTTTTGCGTTTTCTGTTTTTACTCTTAACTCCTCTACCATATCTTTAAGATTCTGCATGAGAGCTTCACAAAAAATATCAGCGTCATATTCATTAAGCCATAAAAACATTTTGCCTCCTTATATTTATTTATCAGAGAATGTGGTTCTTGTCAAGATAACTAACCTTTGTTATTATGAGGCTATTCATAAATCAAAACATCTTCCAGCCCCTCTTTAAAAAAAATATGAAATATTTTATAAAAACTTTTGGTTGCCGGGTAAACTTTACAGAATCAGACGAACTAAAACAAGAATTATCAAAAAAATTAACATATACGACATCAGAAAAAGATTCTGATATTATCATTATCCGCGCCTGTTCTGTTACCGCTAAAGCGGAACAAAAAGTGCGCCAAGAAATCCGCAAACATAAACGCGCTCAAAAAAATATTTATGTCTTAGGATGTTTTCGACAAAAAATACCAGAAGCAAATAAATACTTTGAGTCTGACAAATCTTTTCTTCGATTTATAGATAACGTTGATTACGACAAGAGACGATCGCTATGTAAACAACTCCCTGCCAAAGATATAAGTGGACTATCACCCGAATATCGTTTACCAAAAAAAGAAAATCGAACACGAGCATTTATAAAAATTCAGGATGGGTGCGATTTTGAATGTTCTTTTTGTATTACTCGCCTTTTACGAGGAAAGTCTCGATGCAAGAGCCAGTCACAAATAATAAAACAAATAAAAATAAAAGAGGCGCAAGGATTTAAAGAAATTGTTCTTACCGGAATAAATATTCTACTCTATCCAGATATCCACAACCTCATAAAAAATATATTAAAACAATCAACAATACCCAGAATTCGTTTTGGATCCATAGACCCTCGGCTTATTAATGATAGGTTTATAAAACTATTTAAAAATCCGCGCCTTATGCCTCATATGCACTTATCCCTTCAATCAGGCTCAGAAATTATTTTAAAAAGAATGACGCGTCCTATAAAAATACAAAAAATAAGAACAATCGCAAAACAACTACGAGCCATTAACCCTCTTTTTAATCTAAGCGCGGATATTATTGTTGGATTTCTAGATGAAACAGAAAAAGATTTTGAAAAAACGCTAAAATTAGCAAAAAAGTTAAAACTTTCTAAAATCCATTACTTTCCCTATTCTCCTCGTCCGGGAACATCTGCGGAAAATAAAAAAAAGCTTCCTGCCAAGCTCATAACAGCTCGCTTGCAGAAAATAAAAAAACTTGATAATGTTCTTCAGCAAGAGGCTATTGATAACTTAAAAAACAAAAAAATACAAATTCTTTTTGAGTCTTTTCAGAAGGGATTTTATATCGGCTACTCCCCAAATTTTATCCGGATAAAATACCCTTCAAAAAAAAATTTGACGAATTATTTAAAAGAAATTATAATCAGTTTATAAAAATAAAAATCATAATAATTAAGGTTGTAAGTCTTGTAACAATTATATAATTCTTGCGGGACTTGTAACAAAAATATGATGGGACAAAAATTATACGAAGAAGACGAAGAGAACGTCGAACTCTCTTTAGAAGAAATGGAGGATGATGTGGAAGATGAAGATATAGATGACCTCGATGACGCAGAGGATGATATGGACGAAGACGAGAGCTCGGATAACGATATGGACGAAGACGAAGAATTATAAAAGACACGAAATTAGCTCCCGACCAACTAACTGGGGGCCATATAACATAAACGCCCCATATGGGGCGTTTATGTTATATGGCTATTTCTTTATTGTCTGTTTTATAACCTTTAAAAAACTTTCTTGTGAATTTGGAGGAAAAATTGTTTTTATATTTTTTTCCAGTTCTATTTGTCTTTCTAAGTCTTTTAAAAGCTCTATTATCGTTGTCTCCAAATTATCTTCATTAGATAAAAGCGCAGCTTTTCTTTCTTCAAAAAAACGCGCATTCTCATTTTGCCCCACTCCTTTTAACGGTACCAAAATTGAGACTTTACCTAAAATAACAAATTCGGAAAGAGATGAAAGTCCAGCGCGCGAAACAACAATATCCGCAGCCGCTATAACTTCGGCAATATCATTATCCATCTGTTCAATTTGTTTATAGTTTAAAAAATTATCTTTATCCGCCTTACCCTTGCCCGTTATATTAATAACGGTACATATCCCCTCTTGCTTTCTTGCGAATGAAACCATTATATCATTAAGACGCAGAGAGCCAAGTCCTCCTCCCAAAACCAAAATTAATGGCAGATTTTTTGTTTTCCACTTTTTTTCCGCTTCTGCCCTATCTACTGTATAAAAAATATTTCGTACCGGATTACCTATCCAAAGCGTATTTTTTCTATTTATTTTTTTTGTTGTTATTTCGAAAGCTGTAGTTATAAAAGAAGCGAAAGGAATTGTTAATTTTCCCGCCAAACCAATATTAATATCTTCTTGATGAACAATAATGGGTATTCGCAAAATCCATCCGGCCCAAACCAATGGCACAGACACAAAACTTCCGGAAACAATTATCAGTTGTGGACGAATTATTACACAATGCCACAGAGAACTTTTTAATCCCAAAAAAACTAAAAAAGGTGTCAATAAATTTTTGATACTTAAATATTTACGTATTTTTCCGCTGGGGATACCCAAATAAGCTATTCCTCTTTTTTTGACAAACTCTTTTTCTAAACCATTACAGCTTCCAATCCAATAACAATTATAATCATCCTTTAATTTTTCCCAAATCGCCAAAAGAGGCATTACCGAGCCCAGCGTTCCTCCACCGGATAAAAATATTTTTTTATTCATATTATTTATGTGCCTACTATAACAAAAAACAGGGTAAAAATCAACCCTGCTCATTAAAATGCTTTTTACGATTTTTACAAGTCCCCTAAACTCCCAAATTCCGGCCATAACGGCAAAAATCATAATGCCTGTAGCGCAAAATTTAAAAATTCCACTTGTTTCGATGAAAAAAGAAAGAACAAATATGACTGGACTCCCTAAAATGAGATATAAAGAAGCCAGAAAATCAGGAATTAGAGCGATAAGAAAAACGTCTTCGCTATTTTTCAGGTCTTTACCTTGGCTCATCTCTCGCTCCTTTCGTTAGTTCTTCGGCCCATTTTCCCAACTCATAGCAGCATAATCCAAAAAATAAAGATAAAAGCCAAGAATCATAAGAAAAAATGAAACCGGCGACAAAAAATACAATCGTTCCCCAAAGGCTAAAACAGAGTAAAATAAACACTAATATCATCTCAAATAGCCTACGTCCACTCATTCCCTATCTCCTTTTAAAACACTATCTTAGATTATCAAAAAAATAACCAAAAGTCAAGTTTTCTCCATCCATTTAGAAATATTTGCCAAAATACCGCAACCAGCTAAAACGGTCATAAGAGATGTCCCTCCATAGCTTACAAAGGGCAAAGGAAGCCCTGTGAGAGGCATTAATGAAAGCATAGCTGCTATATTTATAAATGATTGAAAAACTATCCAGCCACAAATCCCAATTGCTAAAAATTTTCCAAAATAATCCGGCGCACCGGAAACAATTTTCATACCTCTTAAAAAAAATAATACAAGCCCAATTATAAATAAAAGACTCACTATAAAACCCAACTCTTCTCCAACAACCGCAAAAATAGAATCAGCCCATACTTCGGGTAAATATTGAAATTTTTGCCTGGAATGCATAAAACCAACGCCCAAAAACCCTCCGGATCCAATTGCTAGTAGCGCTTGAGTTATATGATATCCGATTCCCTGTGTATCAATTGATGGATTTAAAAAAATAGTGAAACGAGCCATCCTATAAGGAGCAATTTTTATAAGCGCGAAAAAACCAACTGCTAATATCCCTCCCAAGCTCACCAGATAATACCACGGTGCGCCGGCTGAAAAATAAAGTAAAAGACCAATAAAAATAATAATCGACATTGTTCCCATATCCGGCTGTAAAAGAACGAGCCCAGAAAAAATTGATAAAATAATTAGAAACTTAATAAATGTTTGACGTTCCGGAAGATGTTTTATTTTTATCCTATACTCAAGCCATGCCGATAAAAAAATAATCAGTCCTAATTTTGTTATCTCTGACGGCTGAAATGAAAAAAGACCGAAAAAATTAACCCAACTTCTTGCGGTTCCAAATTCAGCTCTCAATCCCGGAATAAATACTAAAAGCAATAAAATTATTGATCCAACTAAAAATAAATCACTATATTTTTTAAGTTGTCTATAATCAAGACGAAAAAATAATAAAAATAAAAAAATGCCGGGCAAAAGTCCGTGCAAAAGCTGACGTTTTAGATAATAGTAGCTATCACCAAACTTGATGAGTCCAGTTGGCGCCGAAGCAGAAGCAAGCATTAAAAGTCCAAAAACTAAAAAAGTACTCACCAAACCGATAAAAAAATAGTCGGGCTTATTCATACAAAAAATCGCATTACATTTATACTTTGTCTATTAGAGCATATTTTAGCACTTCTTTCATATCTCGTACAAACAATAATTTTATTCCTTTTCGAACGTGCATCGGTATATCTTCAATGTTCTTTTTATTATCCATCGGCATAATTATTGTATTCACACCTGCTCGATGAGCCGCTAATATTTTTTCCTTTATTCCTCCTATTTCCATAACTCTGCCCCGCAAGCTAACTTCTCCTGTCATTCCAATCCCACCTTTTACTGGCTTATTTATCATTATGGAAGCTATCGCCGTCGCCATAGCAATACCTGCGGACGGACCATCTTTTGGTATAGCACCAGCTGGCACATGAATATGCACATCTTCTGTTTTTGTATTGTGACCGGTAATTTGTCTAACATAGGAAAAGGCAGTTTGTGCCGATTCTTTCATTACTTTGCCAAGATGACCTGTTAATATTAATTTGCCTGTTCCTGGCATTCTATTTACTTCTATCTGAATTATATCTCCACCAGCCGGTGTCCAAGCCAGACCATTCACGACACCCACTTCATTATCTTTTTCTGCCAAAGAAAGTTCAAATTTTGCCGGGCCAAGATATTTTTGTAAAGTCTTTTCATCTATCTTTATGGCTTTTGAACCTCTTGAATCAACTATTTGTTTCGCAACTTTACGCATTGTATTTGCTATCTGACGTTCCAAATTTCTTACCCCGGCTTCGAATGTGTATTGTCTAATAATTTTTTTAAGAGCATCGTCCGTCATCTTCCATTGTCCTATTTTTAATCCATTTGCTTTCAATTGTTTTGGAATTAAAAATTTCTTGGTAATATTATTTTTTTCTTCTTCAACATATCCGGGGAATTCTATAATTTCCATCCTATCGCGAAGTGCAGGAGGAATTGTATCTAAAACATTGGCAGTTGTTATGAACATTACATCCGACAAATCAAAAGGAACTTCTAGATAGTGGTCCGAAAAAGCGTCATTCTGTTCCGGGTCAAGCGCCTCCAAAAGAGCAGCTGCAGGATCCCCACGAAAATCATTTCCCACTTTATCTATTTCGTCAAGCATAAAAACGGGGTTATTGGTTCCGGCTGTATTTATTCCTTGTATAATCCTACCCGGAAGCGCGCCAATATATGTTCGCCTATGCCCACGAATTTCCGCTTCATCACGAATTCCACCCAAAGAAATACGTATAAATTTTCTACCTAGTGCCCGAGCGATTGATTTTCCCAAAGATGTCTTACCTGTTCCCGGAGGCCCTGAAAAACAAAGTATCGGACCCTTAATTTTTCCAACCAATTTCTGCACGGATAAATACTCCAAAATTCTTTCTTTCGCTTTTTCTAGACCAAAATGATCCTCGTCTAAGATCTTTTTTGCGCCGGCAACATCAATTTTACTTTCACTTTTTTTACCCCATGGCAAACCGACTAACCAATCAAGATAAGTCCGAGTAAAACTAACTTCCGGGGAAAAAGACGGCATTCTTTCTAAGCGCGCCAATTCTTTCATTGATTTTTCTTCAATTTCTTTTGGCATTCCTGCTTCTTTGAGCTGCTTTTTCAGCGACTCTAATTCACTTACTCCGCCAGCTATTCCCAATTCTTTTTCTATTGACTTCATTTGTTCACGTAGGTACATTTCACGCTCCATTTTACCTATTTCTTTACCTGTTTCACTCTGAATTTTTCTCGCCATACGTAAAACTTTTTTTTGTCTGCCTAATGCTTCATTTAATAAGCTTAACTTTTCAACTGCGCTGTTTGCTTCCAAAATCGCCTGTTTTTCTGCTGTTTTAAAATCCAAATTAACAGCAATTAAATTAGATAACTGCCAAGGATCAGTTAAATTTGTTACTATAAGCAAAATATTAAAAGGAACACTGGCTCCAAGATTTATACATTCTTTAAACTGATTAACTGTGCTGTAAATCAGGGCTTCTATTTTCTCACTTTTCTCTTCTCGCTGTTCAGACAATCGCTCAATTTTTATTTTTAAAAAAGGGATCTCGGTCAAAAAATCAGTAATTCTAATTCTTTCTAGCCCTTGAATCAAAATACGCGCAGTCCCATCAGGTTGCTTCATTACTTCCATAATTTTTGCGGCAACACCCGTTCTATAAATATCGTCCTTTTTTACATCATCTACTTTTCCTTTTTTAATTGTGCAAAAAGCTATAACTTTATCGGTTTTCATTGCCGCATCAAGCGCTTTTACACTTCGGGCATCACCAATTGAAATCGGAAGGGTAAGGTCTGGAAATAATACGGCATCAGAAATAACAATAAGCGGAAGCTCTGCCCGAATTATTGGTTTTTTGGATTCTGAAGCTTCTTTTTTATTAGTAAGATTAGCCAGTTTGTTTAACATAAAAATTATAGAAATTGAAATTTGAAACGTGAAATAAAAATTTTTCACGTCAAATAACGTGCGTTACTATTTTTTTTATTATACATCAATATTAATATAAAAACAAAAACCCGCTCATACGGGATTATAAAATATCTGCTCTAAATTATAAGTTCTATTTGTCTATTAGAAATAAAATAAGCCCCAGTAAAGTTGTGACAGCAGAAATAATCCAAAAACGCATTACAATCTTAGGCTCAGACCAACCAATCGCTTCAAAATGATGATGAATTGGTGCAGCTTTAAAAATCTTTTTTCCATGTCGTAATTTTTTGGAAATAACCTGGACTATTACAGAAAATGACTCCAACATAAACACAAAGCCAATAAGAGGTAAAAGAAAAACGGTATTCGTAAGCATAGCTATCACGCCCAGAGTAACGCCTAACGACATGGCACCAGTATCCCCCATAAAAAATCGAGCTGGATTTATATTAAACCATAAAAATGCTAATAACGCACCGGCAATAACTACGCAAAAACTCGCTAAATCGGTCTTCCCTTGAACAAAAGCAATGGCCGCATAAGCTGTAAAAGCAGCAAGTAATGTTCCTCCGGCAAGACCATCTAATCCGTCTGTTTCGTTTACAGAAAAACTAGTGGCAACGATTATAAAAATAAAAAGAGGTATATACCATGGACCAATATTAAAATTTCCGATAAAAGGTACGTGTATTAAGTCCCATTCCAATTTGGAGTAAAACCACCAGGCGCCAACCATAGCAATTGCCATATAAATCAAAAGTCGATGACGCATTGCCAGTCCACCGCCATGAGGACCAATTCGTTTTACATTAAACCAATCATCAACCAATCCAACAATGGCGGAGGCAACCAAAACACCTAGGGGTAAAAAAGTTTGCGGACGACTCAAAAAATCCAAATATCCAAAAGATTCCCATCCGAATAATTTATAACCATATCTCAAAGCAAGAGCTAAAATTAGAACCGTGAGCCAAACTAAAATACCACCCATCGTTGGAGTGCCTGACTTGCTCTTATGAAGTCTGGAAACAGTCGGCGCCGACTTACTATCGCGTATTTGTTTTCCTAATTTAAATCTATATAAAAAACGCGTTAAAGCTGGTGTCATTAAAAAGGCGATCGCAAAAGATAATGTTGCGAGTGTAAAAATTTTTGTTATTATCAATACATCCATATTATATTTAAGACGCGCTCCAGTTAATATAAATAATTATTACCACGGACGCAGAGAGGGCAAGTAAAAATATTGTGGCCGATGCGCTCAGAAGATAAGACAATAATTTATTTTTGAAATAAAAGACATTGGATAAAATAAAATTTAATAAAAATACTATTGTCGCGATACTGGTAAAAATAAAAAAATTCTCAGGTCCGCCCAGCCAATCAACTCCCAAGTAAATTGAATAATGGAGAGAAAGAAAGACTGTTTCTTTTATTGAAAAAAGTGCCCAAATAATCGCTCCCCAAATAGCCAGTACCAAAGTAAAAGAAATAAAAAAATTACAAACTAAAAATTTGTCATGCCAACTCCTCGGGTTAAAAAAAAGATTGCCTATTTTGCCTTCTTTTTTAAGAACTATCATATTACTACCTATAATATAACACTCTTTTTCATATTTGGCAAAGTAGATGGTATAATGTAATTATAATTTAATCAAAAATATATATAAAAAATAATTGAACATTTTGCGTTCTAAATTTAATTTTATGTTATACACTTCCCGTCTTAGAGAGCTACTGCTTCGCAAAAAAATAATTAGCAAACAAAATATTGAACTTCATCTAAAAGCTGCACAAAAAGAAGGCATCTCTTTGGAGGCATATCTTTTAAAACATAAAATTTTAACAGAAGAAAAACTATATTCTGCTGTGGCGAGTTATTTTAAGTTGCCTTTTATAAAGCTTAAGGATCTGGCGGTTAGAAAGGATATTTTGTTTTTGGTGCCGGAAGTAATTGCAAATACTCATAAGATTGTTGCTTTTGATAAAAAAGAAAATGTTATAAAGCTTGCCATCACCAATCCTGACGATATTCAAACCATGGAATTTATCGCGAAAAAAACAGGGCTTCAACCAGAACTGTCTATCGCTCTTCCTACCGAAATCAATGAATATCTAAAACAATATCGCCTTTCCTTAAAAGCAGAGTTCCAAGAAATAACAACCAGGCCAAAAAGAATAGAAGATAAAAAGAAATTACAAGAGTTGGCGGAAAATTTACCCATTGTCCGTATTGTTGATAGTCTGCTGGAGCATGCAATTTTTGAAGGCGCGTCAGATATTCACATAGAACCACTTGAAAAAGAAGTTGTCATCAGATACAGAGTTGATGGTATTTTAAGAAAAGTTATGAGCTTGCCAAAAACTGTTCATCCGGGTATTATTGCAAGAATAAAAATTCTTTCTAACTTAAAATTAGATGAACATCGGCTCCCGCAAGACGGTCGGTTTAAAATAGAAACAAAAGAATATAAAATTTCCTTCCGCGTATCTATGATGCCAATATTTGACGGCGAAAAAGTAGTAATGCGTCTTTTAAATGAAAGCGCTAAACCACTCTCATTAGAAGATCTTGGGCTTTTAACAAAA
Organism: Parcubacteria group bacterium CG10_big_fil_rev_8_21_14_0_10_36_14; assembly: GCA_002772895.1. Lineage (NCBI taxonomy): Bacteria > Parcubacteria group bacterium CG10_big_fil_rev_8_21_14_0_10_36_14. The sequence goes on from PFCS01000008.1 coordinate 10,258, forward strand.
CCTCTTGCAATAGTTCGGAGAAATATTAAACGTCCGCATGGAATTATTCTCGTTACAGGACCGACCGGTTCAGGAAAAACTACTACTCTCTATTCCATTATGCATCTCTTAAATAAGCCCGAGGTAAATATTTCTACTTTTGAAGACCCTGTTGAATATAGAATGCCTGGAATAAATCAATCACAAGTAAATCCAAAAATAGACTTTACTTTTGCTAAGGGTTTACGCGCTCTTCTACGTCAGGACCCTGACATAATAATGGTAGGCGAAATTCGTGATCCAGAAACTGCGGAAATAGCGACCAACGCGGCCATGACTGGTCACCTAGTTCTTTCAACACTCCACACCAATGATGCCGCAACAACACTCCCCCGTATTGGCGATATGGGTATACCTCCATTTCTAATTTCTTTTACCGCTAACATGATAATAGCCCAACGATTAGTAAGAAAAATCTGCAAAGAATGTAAAGAAAAACATAAGCTTGAAAAGGAAGAAATTGCACAGGCAGAAGCTCTTTTTAATACAAAAGACATCTTTAGCTCACTCTTAAAACAGAAATATCTGAAGGCTGGTTATAATCTAAAAAATATTAGCTTTTATCGCGGAGCCGGATGCCAGAAATGCGGAAATACCGGCTACAAAGGAAGAATAGGTATTTATGAAGTCCTAGAAATAACTCCTACGATGAAAGAGCTTATAAATAAAAAAGCGGACGCATTGCAAATTGCAAAAACAGCAAAAGAGCTTGGTATGATTACTTTAGTAATGGACGGGTTTATCAAGGCAATTAAAGGAGAAACATCTTTGGAAGAAATTATCAGAGTAACTAAAGAATAAATTAATTTTAAATTTCGTATGGCACAAAAGTCCAAACAAGCAACAGTCAAATCAACAATAAATCCCCCTATGGAGCAAGAGGCTGAATTAGAATTAGATTCATCTAATCTGACTAAAACTGAGCCAAGCGTACCAAAAAATACCGAACCTCAACCAATTGTAAAAAAAATGTTAGCGAAAAAAGAAAATGAACCGATAAAAAAAAGTGACATCGCATCTATATGGAAAAAAATTACCAGCATCGGTACGGTTCCACTTTCGGAAAAAATGTTTTTTGCAGAAAATTTTAGGGTTATGGTCAAGGCCGGACTTTCTATTTCAGAAGCAATAGAAACGTTGGCTATGCAAACAAAAAATAAAAAGTTTAAAGAAGTACTGTTAAAAATAGAAGACGGCGTAGTAAAAGGAAATCCATTGGCCTCGATGCTCCAAAAATTTCCAAAAATCTTTCCTGCTTATTTTATAAATATGATAGCTGTCGGAGAAAAATCCGGAAGGCTGGAAGAAAACTTGGAGCAACTCGCTATTCAAATGAAAAAAGATCATGACATCAGAAGCAAAGTTCGCGGAGCAATGATCTATCCGTCCGTTATTATTGCAGCCACAACCGGCATCACGGTCTTAATGTTTGTTTATGTCATACCCAACGTTCTCTCTATTTTTGAAGAATTAACACTTGAGCTTCCGCTATCAACCCGCATCTTGATTGCAGTTTCAAAATTTTTTACTAACAATGGAATTTTTGCAGCAATCGGGATAGCTATATTAATAGCCGGATTAGTCGCAATTGCAAAAACAAAAAAAGGTAAACATTTTTTTCATAATATCATTCTACATTTATGGATTATAGGACCTATTGCAAAAAAAGTTAATTTGGCAAGATTTTCAAGAACGCTTAGCTCGCTTTTAAAAACAGACATCCCGGTAATTGAAAGTTTTAAAATAACCGCTACGGTTTTATCAAACTCATATTATAAAGAAGCTTGTATCGAAGCATCAGAAAAACTAGCAAAGGGTGAACAAATAAACCAGGCTCTAAAATTATATCCATTTCTTTTTCCGCCACTGGTAAGTCAAATGGTAAGTGTTGGCGAAAAATCAGGAACTACCGAAGTTCTTCTTGGAGAATTGGCAGAATTCTACGAGTCTCAGGTTACTGAGGTTACAAAAAATCTTTCTTCAATC
>PFCS01000009.1 GCA_002772895.1 Parcubacteria group bacterium CG10_big_fil_rev_8_21_14_0_10_36_14
TAACTTCATATTATATATATTTATAGGATGATAGTAGCATAAAAAAGATTAAACTTCAAATGAAAAATTTATTATGGTTGACAGTTGCCATTATAAATATTATTATATAATTTAGTTAAAAATAATAATTAATTTCATATTTTATATATGATTCTACCTATATCTATAGTAGCCGGAGTGCTAGCAATTGGGTACGGCATCTTTCTGGCTTTTAAAATAGTATCACTTCCACAAGGAGAAGGAAAAATGTTGGGAATTGCCAAAGCGATACAAGAGGGCGCAAGCGCCTATCTCAATCGTCAATACAAAACTATCGGCATAATCGGAACAATCATCTTTGTCTTTTTGTGGATTGCATTTGGAAAATTAGATATCGCCTTAGGGTTTGTTATTGGCGCGCTTCTTTCTGGAATTGCAGGATATATTGGAATGAATATTTCCGTACGTGCAAATGTACGAACAGCACAAGCGGCAAAAAAAGGACTCGCCGAAGCATTTAATGTTGCTGTAAAAGGCGGAAGCGTTACCGGGCTTTTAGTCGTCGGTTTAGGTCTTCTTGGCGTAGCCGGCGTTTATGCAATTACAAAAAATCTTGATTATTTAATTGGACTTAGCTTTGGCGGAAGTTTAATTTCTGTATTTGCCCGTCTTGGCGGAGGAATTTTTACAAAAGCCGCTGATGTCGGCGCAGATCTCGTTGGAAAAGTAGAAAAGGGAATTCCTGAGGATGACCCACGTAACCCTGCAGTTATTGCTGATAATGTCGGGGATAATGTCGGAGATTGCGCTGGAATGGCGGCAGATCTTTTTGAGACATATGCTGTTACCGCTGTCGCAACAATGCTCTTGGGCTCTCTCGCTTTTAACGGCGCGGAAAATGCTATCCTATTTCCTCTTGCAATCGGAGGCGCATCAATACTTGCCTCAATCGTAGCAACGTTGTTTATCCGTTTAGGAAAAAAGGAGAACATAATGCAAGCGCTCTACAAAGGACTTATCGCCGCCGAAGTTTTGGCAGCAGCTCTATTTTATCCAATCACAAAATATCTTCTTGGTGATTTAGCAAATTCTTTGGAGCTTTATTTTTGCGCACTTATCGGACTTTTGGTAACAGCCGCTCTGGTAGTTATCACTGAATATTACACATCCGATAAATTCAAACCTGTAAAAGATATTGCAAAAGCCAGTGAATCAGGTCATGGAACAAATATTATTTCCGGATTAGCGATAGGAATGAAATCAACCGTTTGGCCGGTACTTGTTATTACCACTGCAATCTGGGGTTCATACTATTTAGGCGGACTTTATGGAATTGCCGTTGCGGCAATGAGTATGCTTTCTCTAACAGGTATTATTGTTACAATAGACGCCTATGGACCGATAACGGATAACGCAGGCGGAATCGCCGAAATGGCAGAGCTGTCTGATGAAGTCAGGAAAGTGACAGATCCTCTTGATGCAGTAGGTAACACAACAAAAGCTGTAACCAAAGGGTACGCAATCGGTTCTGCCGGTCTAGCGGCATTGGTTCTCTTTTCTTCTTACACACAAGAACTGGCAAAATCAGGAAAAGATTTTGTTTTTGCCCTAAGTGATCCAAAGGTAATCATCGGACTTTTTATCGGTGGGCTCTTGCCATATATCTTTAGCGCACTGGCAATGGAATCGGTCGGGAAAACTGCCGGTAGTGTGGTAGAAGAAGTCCGTAAACAATTTAAAGAAATAAAAGGAATAATGGAAGGTCAAAATAAACCGGACTACGTAAAATGTGTTGATATTGTTACAGGAGCAGCAATAAAAAATATGATATTACCAGTTGTAATAATAATTGCTGCGCCAATTCTTATCTGGCTCGTTTTGGGTGAAGTTGCTTTAGGCGGGCTATTAATCGGCGCAATTGTAACCGGAATCTTTATAGCCATCTCAATGACCTCTGGTGGAGGCGCGTGGGATAATGCAAAAAAATATATTGAATCCGGACAATACGGCGGAAAGGGTTCTTTTGCTCATCAGGCGGCTGTAACCGGAGATACTGTCGGCGATCCATATAAAGATACTGCCGGACCCGCAATCAACCCAATGATAAAAATCCTTAATATTATCGCCTTATTAATCGTAGCCTTCTTAGCAAAATAAATTATTCTCTATTTAAAAAACCGCTCGGATTTTGATTTGAGCGGTTTTTGATTATATAAATTATTCAATGGGAAATTAATATGAACCTAAAAAAATTATTAATATCTTGACTGATCTATAATTTTATGCTATATTACAAACATTAATTAATAACTTATTTTTTATGAAATGTAATGTAAAAAACCTGGAAAAATCTCAAGTTGAACTTACAGTTGAACTTTCTTGGGATGAAGTAAAACCATATTTGGAACGAGCTGCGGAAGAGCTTTCTCAAAAATCAAAAATTGAGGGTTTCCGTCCGGGCAAAGCTCCTTATGATATTGTCCGCGCCCGTTTTGGAGAACATGCTATTTTGGAAGCGGCCGCAGAAAAAATAATAATGAAAAATTTTGTCGCTGCAATCAAAGAAAAAAATCTGGAGACAGTCGGTCAGCCTCATATTGATATTGAAAAAATGGCGGTAAGTAATCCGTTCATTTTTAAAGCAACTGTTTCTCTTCTGCCAAAAATAACTCTTGGAGAATATAAGAATCTAGGAATAAAAAAAGAAGAAACAAAAGTCACTGATGAAAAAGTTAAAGAAGCGTTAGACGGCTTAACAAAAATGCAAAGTAAAGAAATATTGAAAGATGGTCCGGCAGAAAATAAAGATAAGGTTCTTGTTGATATGGATATGATAAAAGATAATGTACCCATTGAAGGCGGGCAGGCAAAAGATATGGCAGTATACCTTTCCGAAGCGCATTATATTCCTGGTTTTAATGAGGAACTTGTCGGACTTAAAAAAGACGATGAAAAAGAATTTGATTTAAATTTTCCTAAGGAACACTACCAAAAACATCTGTCAGGCGCCAAAGTGCATTTCAAGGTAAGGGTAAGAGATGTTTACAAAATAGAGCCACCGAAGCTGGATGAAGAGTTTGCTAAAAGTCTTGGACAAAAAAGCATAGAAAATTTAATGATCTTACTCCGCAAAAATCTTGAACACGAAGAATTGCATAAGACGGAAGAAAAATGGGAAATTACTATTCTTAATAAAATTGTTGAGAACAGCAAATTTTCTGATATTCCAGAACTTCTTATAAACGGCGAGGCAAACCAGATGGTTTATGAATTAAAAAATAATATCACCCGCCAAGGACTTTCATTTGAAGATTATTTAAAATCCATAAATAAAACTGAGGCAGAATTAAAACTAGAGTTTTCTCCGGAAGCAATAAAAAGAATAAAAATATCTTTAGTTATCCGCGAAATAGCAAAAGCAGAAGGAGTGGAGGCAAGCGATAAAGAGGTTATCGAAGAAGTTGGAAAATTAATGAATGCATATAAAGATAATGCAGATGCTCAAAAACAAATCAACTCAAAAGAATACGAAGATTATTTAAAATCTAGAATAGAAAATAAAAAAACAATTGATATTTTGAAAAAAAATAATCTTTAAACACTTCAGCATTTTACACTTGGTGCAGAATCAAGTATTAAAAACCTCCGCGTTTGCGGAGTTTTTTAATTATTTTTATCTATTTATTTTTATAATTTTTTCTCTACTTTTCTCCCCACTTATAATTTCTATTTTTGATTTCGGTACATCCAATTCTTTTGATAATAATTTTATAACCGCTTTATTTGCTCTACCGCCTTCTGGTGGGGTGTTAACATAAACTCGTAGACCACTTTCGGTTTTTTTTATTTGTTCGCGCTTTGCATTTGGGATAACCTTTATATTTATTAACATATAATTATATTATATCAAAAAAACGCCGAAGCGTTTTTTTGAAAATTTTTCCTTTCTCCAAAAACCAAATTCTGCAATAAGTATTTCTGTCTGCCACACTCTGCGTGGGCTTAATTAATTACTTCCATATCTTAATCGTTTTTTCTGATTCGTGGAGAAAGGATGGCGAGCTGAAGGTTTTAAATCTTCAGCTCGCCATTGGGGCCCTGCTTCCCCTTGGCTCGCACATTTTCGGCTGTGTGACCACCGGATGCTTTGGCACGACCCTAACGACGGCCTCAGTTGTTTGAGGTGAAACTTGTGTTGGCCTCGCTTCGTACTCAGCTAAGGCTTTTCCTAACTCTCCAATACAAGTTTCACTCATCTCCGCCGATCACGTTGTATTATCCACGCTCGGGCACGTGACTTGGTCTTACGACCTCCGAACGCTTCCTTTTGAAAGTACAGCAATAACATCCCTTTCTGTTTACTAACTTCAATCGTTGCCTTCGCTCATCAGGTAGCAATAGCCTTTTCTCCGTTTATCGGAGATGCTATCTCTTGTTATTCTCGGAGAGAACGTTCCTCTCATCCGGCCCCAAAAACGCACATGACGATCTGGGGCAGGAAGTAAAGGTGGGGAGTATGAAGTTTATCTTCAGTGACTCCCCAAAAATTTTCGTTTGTTTTTATTAAGTGGCGCTGGCAGGACTCGAACCTGCAACTTCCTGTCTTTTGAACAGGTGTTGGCCCATGGTTAGGGCGCCGGAACCCTCTCGGCAGTGCCAAAATGATATAGGTGAGAGCTATAGGAATTGTCAAGACGATTAAAATTATTTAAGTCCTGCGATCCTATTGTCCCACAAGCATGGGGTTTTCTCCTCCTATATCATTTTGGCACTGTGCTTAGGTGCCAGTTAAAAAGTGGTTATAAGGTGCTCTTAGGAGGAAAAGCACCTTATAACCACTTTTTTATTCCTCCTAAAGAAATCTATTGTTTTTATGAACTTAAAAGCAGTATAGCACACTTTAACAATTTTGTCAAGAGCTAATGCTCTTTTTTGGCTAAGCTTAGCTAAAAAAATAAATAAAAAATACGCTTTTTTGCGTATTTTTATGCTATTTTATCATTTTAATAATTCATCAATTAATGAGAAAGAAGTATAAATTATTTCTTCTCTCGTAAAACAGGATCATATCCACCCTTTGACCACGGATTACATCTCATAATTCGCCAAAAACCTTTAATTCCTCCCCTAATTAAGCCAAATTTCTCAATAGAACCAATGGCATACTCAGAGCACGTTGGCTTAAATCTACAAAAACCATGAGGATATAAAAATTTAAAAAAACCATGATCAAAAGACAGGGTTTTTTGGTAAAGTTTAATTAATTTTATGACCCAGGAGCGTGATCCAATAACAATAAAATCAATGATTTCTTGCATAAATTACATTAATTTTGTCTTTTTTAGAAAAAACATTACATCTTTTTCAATGTCTTTGTGCTTTAAGTCCGTAATTCCCGGCTTAGTTATAACCACAATATCATACTCTGCCTTTATTTTATCTAAATTTAGCCGAAAAATCTCGCATATCATACGCTTTAATCCATTGCGCTTTACTGCGCTTTTACTTATTTTAGTACTAACAACAAAGCCTACCCGTGTATAAGGTAGGCCGTTTTTTTTATATTTAAAATTTATCAATTTCGTGCCAAAAAAATCGCCTTTTTTATAAACCGACTGAAATTCGGCATTTTTTTTTAAACGATTCTCCTTT
>PFCS01000010.1:0-693 GCA_002772895.1 Parcubacteria group bacterium CG10_big_fil_rev_8_21_14_0_10_36_14
TTCACTATTTTTCAAAATATGCCGGTAACATTTTTAGCAGAAAATAATCAAGGATTGATGGTAAAAAACGGTTTTGCTTCTGTTTCCGGATTGGCTTTTCTGGTATTTTTTGCAGGCGTGATAATGGTTGTAATTTTTATTATCCGCAGAGTAGTTAATAGACGGCAAAAAACAAAAATAGGTGCTACTTGGGATTGCGGAACCGATCTGACTTCGCGCATGGAGATAACCTCTACCGGGTTTGCTCGTTCCATCGTCCTCATTTTTAAAGGCATATTAAAACCCAGTATCCAGCACGAAATTGAATATCATGACTCCGAAAGCAGGTATTTGCCAAAACAGAGAACAGTGATTTTGGGAGTAAGTGATGTTTATAAGACTTATTTTTATCAGCCACTCCACACACTGGTTCATATATTATCCTTGCGTACAAAAAAAATTCAAAGTGGAAACATAAATACTTACATTTTCTATATTTTTATTACGCTTCTAGTCGTGTTATTTGCCACATTATAAATTATGACAATTTTTATTTGGACAATTCAATTTATATTTATACCTGTAGTATCACCGCTCTGTGCCGGTATAATCAAAAAGATAAAAGCCAGGTTTCAGAATCGAGAGGGGGCCAGTATTTTTCAGCCCTATAAAGATTTATGGAAACTATTGCACAAAGATGAAGTAATAAGCCGT
>PFCS01000010.1:714-4024 GCA_002772895.1 Parcubacteria group bacterium CG10_big_fil_rev_8_21_14_0_10_36_14
AATAAGCCGTGATGCCTCGTGGATTTTTCATTCTGCTCCATTTATTATTTTTGCCGTAACTATTGTGGTAGGAGCGAATATTCCTCTCTTTGGACTTTTTTTCAATAATACTTTAACCGGAGATATGCTGATTATCGTGTATGCACTCTCTATCGGTACTTTCTTTTTGGCGTTAGCCGGTATGGATACGGGGAGTGCTTTCGGAGGATTCGGTTCCAGCCGAGAAATGACTCTTTCTGCTTTAGCGGAAGGTGGACTTATTTTTTCTCTTTTGACAGTGGCCTTAATCAGTGACACTACGAATTTATTTGCCATTTCCAGCTCTATATTTGGACAGGGTCAACATTTTTTTTCTGCGCTGTTGGCTTTTAGCGGATTTTTTATTGTGCTACTGGCTGAAACAGCAAGGTTTCCATATGACAATCCGGACACTCATTTGGAATTGACGATGATTCACGAAGCAATGATTTTAGAGTATTCCGGTAAAAGATTAGCCTTGATGGAATGGGCTTCCGCTAATAAGCTACTTATTTTCTTTGCTTTGGGAACAAATTTGTTTTTTCCTTTAGGTTTAGCGCAAAATGCATATACTGGCGCGATCGTTGCAGGCATTGCTATTTTTATGGTAAAGATACTTATTTTTTGTTTGGTTATTGCCTTGATTGAATCTAGTATGGCTAAGTTTCGTTTTTTCCGATTACCGGATCTTTTGTTAATCTCTTTTATTCTTAATGTGATAGCCCTCGGCATCATTCACTAAAATGAATATTCTAAACTTGCAATTTTTACTGGAGATAGTTTTTGGAACCATTATCTTTTTACATATTACAAAAAAGAATTTTGGAGCGACCCTGTCGTACAGTCTTCAATCATTGATGATTGCCATAATACTTTTCAATTCTTTTTTTGAAACAGGTAATACATCTTTACTCTTTATTACTCTGCTTATCTTTATTGTTAAAGTAATTTTAACGCCAATATTTTTTATTAAGTTAATTCGACAGCATGCATTAATGTTTTCTGTTAGCACTTATCTCAATACGCCATTAACCTTAATAATTATTGCCACCTTGACTTTTGTCGCCCATTCCCAAAAATTCGCGCCACTAACCGGTATTATTCCAGCCAACCAAGCCTTGTTATCACTGGCTCTGGCCTCAATATTCCTTTCACTGTTCTTAGTTATTAACCGTAAAGGCGCTTTATCGCAAATTATTGGAATTCTTTCTTTGGAGAATAATATTGTCGCCTTTACTATTTTTGCAGGTTTGGAACAATCACCTATGCTTCAACTTGGTATTATGTTTAATATTTTTATTTGGCTCATTATTGCTACCATATTTATATCTATGATTTATAGACACTTTGGAACGCTTAATGTAACGACAATGAATAATTTAAAAGATTAAGATTATGGAGATACTATTTATAATCACAATTTTAATAATCACAGCGCTTTTAAACATGCTAATTAAACGAAGATTTGCGATTGAATTTTTTTCTATTCTCGCCTCTTCCATTACATTGTTTGAATCTATAGCTGTTGCTTTGAAAGTTTCCGCTTTCGGTGTTTATTCTCCATTCGTTTTTTTCTCGGTTGATTCGCTCGGAGCGATTGTGATGCTCATTATTGCCTGCGTCGGATTTATTGCGACTATTTATTCTATTCAATATCTTCGTCAGGAAACCGCCAAGGGCATTATCGGTTTTACAAGGATAAAACAATATTTTGTTTTGTTAAATATTTTTCTGGTAGCAATGTTATTAGCTATTACCGCCAACAATCCAGTATTTGCTTGGATTTTTATTGAAGCCACGACGCTTTCCACCGCCTTTCTTATTAGTTTTTACAATAAGCCATCAGCTATGGAGGCGGCCTGGAAGTATTTGATTATCAATTCCATTGGTTTGCTTTTGGGATTTTTTGGAACGCTGTTATATTTTACTTCCACCAGCCCACTTGGCGGAGACGGATTTGTTAGTTGGCAATCACTCATGGCTAATAGCGCTCATTTGGATCCATTGATTGCCAAAATAGCTTTTATTTTTGTCTTGATCGGTTACGGCACAAAAGTCGGGCTAGCACCCATGCACACTTGGTTGCCGGATGCTCACAGTAAAGCCCCGGCGCCAATCAGCGCCCTATTGTCTGGAGTATTACTGAATGTGGCGCTTGTTGTTGTTCTTCGATTTAAAATGATTACGGATGCAGTTGTTGGTCAACATTTTACTCAAAATTTATTGATTGCTTTTGGTTTATTTTCTATTGCTATTGCCGCCTTTATTATTTTAACTCAAACAAACTATAAACGACTGTTAGCTTATTCAAGTATTGAAAATATGGGTATTATTGCACTCGGTTTTGGGTTGAGCGGTTTAGGCATTTTGGGTGCCATCCTGCATATGATATATCATGCTCTGATAAAATCGGCTTTATTTTTATCCGCCGGGACAATATTTGTAAAATATAGTTCAACAAAAATTTCTAAAATTAAAGGCGTACTAACGACCCTGCCTATAACGAGCATTATTTTTATCGTAGGTTTTTTAGTGATTACCGGTACTCCGCCCTTTGGCATATTTTTTAGTAAAGTACTCATTGTTTCCGAAGGTATAAAAACCTATCCTGTGATTAGTGTGTTAGCTCTATTTTTGATGACGATTCTGTTTATTGGATTTTTTAAACATGTCAGCAGTATATTTTTTAGCCAGAAACCTAAAGACATTGAAGCCGGCGAAAGTAGTGTCTGGTTAATTATTCCACCAATGATATTATTGGCAATCACGATCATTTTAAGTTTTTATATTCCACCATTTTTATCCACATTAATAAATGATGCTGTTTCTCACTACTAATATGATTAAAAAGAAAATACAACAATTTATTCCCCAAGACGCGCAGGTTGAATTCCATAACAACAGCGCTACTTTTGAAGTATCAACTTTAGAGATAAAGAAGGCCACTCATGATTTATACGCTAATAAAAATCTTTCACTCAAGCTTATTGCCGCGACCGACGAAAGAGCAGAAAATGGCTATTTTAAAATTTGGTATATTTTTGGCGTGCCAAAAGAAAATTTATTTATAATCCCTTTTATTTTATTAAAAAATAAAACAGAATTTCCTTCAATCTCCCTTGTTATTTATGAAGCATTAAACTACGAAAGAAAAATAAAGACATTTTTTGGTCTTGATCCAATCGGGTGCCATGATAAAAGACCAATCATTCTTCACGAAAATTGGCCAATAGATGTTTTTCCTTTAAGAAAAGATTATGATTGGCAAAAAAGACCTCAAATAGCTAGTGGC
>PFCS01000011.1:0-147 GCA_002772895.1 Parcubacteria group bacterium CG10_big_fil_rev_8_21_14_0_10_36_14
AATCGGACGAGAGGGTGGTAGGGGAAAGTATTTCCCTTACACTTTTGAGGGTGACTTGACTCCTCTCTAATTTGTTAAAACTGGAGAGGAGGAAGACCAGAGGGGCGGAAGCCCTTATGGAGCGCAGTCCCGCTTAGTGGGACGAGC
>PFCS01000011.1:221-617 GCA_002772895.1 Parcubacteria group bacterium CG10_big_fil_rev_8_21_14_0_10_36_14
TTATAATATAAATATGTACAATACTGTATTAAACGATTTGGGTTTTTTTGTTCTACGATTTGCTATCGGCATTATATTTATTGTGCACGGAATTCCCAAATTAAGAGCAAAAAGAGAGCCCTTTAAAGAAAAGTGGATGAATATGTTTTTGGGTATTTGGGAGCTTTTGGGCGGGCTTTTACTTATTGCAGGATTATGGATGAACTTTATTGCAGTGGGTTTGGCCATGGAAATGATTGGAGCGATATATTTCCATATTTTAGTTTGGAAACAAGGATTTAAGAGTGGATGGGAATTTCCATTTTTGGTTTTATCTGCCCTTATTATTTTAATATTGACAAGAGGAGGAAATTGGCGTATCATAATCTAATTGTAGGTGAATTTGATATGCCAAGA
>PFCS01000011.1:661-6675 GCA_002772895.1 Parcubacteria group bacterium CG10_big_fil_rev_8_21_14_0_10_36_14
GTAGAGCAACGGTATCGTAAACCGTAGGTTGTGGGTTCGATTCCCACCTTCGGCTTAGAACTGATTAGGTAAATAAAACCGTAATTTAGTCCAGCGCGATGTCGCACTGAGATAAAATTTTGTTCTTGGCTATTTTTATTTCTAAAAGAAACTTTTCAGCTTATGATTGAATTTAAGAATGTTTCAAAAATTTATCCGCCAAATTTTATCGGTGTAAAAAATATAAGCCTTCGAATTAAAGAAGGGGAGTTTGTTTCTGTAATCGGAAAATCGGGTAGTGGAAAAACAACATTAGTTAAATTATTAATAGCTGAGGAGCCTATTTCTCATGGTGAGCTTAAGATTGGAGATTGGGAAATAACAAAAATAAAGAGAAATGAAATTCCTTTTTTACGTAGGCAGATAGGAGCGGTTTTCCAGGATTATAAACTTTTACCTAAAAAAACAATTTTTGAAAACGTAGCTTATGCTTTGGAGGTTTGTGGAATAAATAATAAACGGATAGGCGAGATTGTCCCACAGGTTATGAGGATTGTCGGGCTTGAAGGAAAAGAAGATAGATATCCACTTCAAATCTCCGGTGGGGAGCAACAACGAGCCGCAATTGCGCGTGCTCTCGTCCATAGCCCTAAGGTTTTGGTTGCTGATGAACCGACTGGAAATCTCGATGCATTGAATACACAAGAAGTTATTGATTTGTTGAAAAAAATAAATAGCCTTGGCACGACAGTTCTTCTAGTTACACATAATCGCGACGTAGTTAATGATTTAAAAAAACGAGTCATCACGTTGGAACAAGGATTGATAGTCGCCGATGCTGAACATGGCAGATACAAAATATAATATTTAAATTTTTTAATAACGATGTTGGCTAACATACAAAAAATATTTAAATTTGGAGCGCAAAATTTTGCCCGTAATTTTTGGTTAAAAATTTTGACAATTATAATTTTAACAGTTCTTCTTTTATTGATTAACGGGCTGGTAATAATAAATTTTTTAACAAACGAAGCGTCTCGCCAGGTTCAGTCAAAAGTTGATGTTAGTATTTATTTGGAGACAAGCGCAACAAATGAGGAAGCGCAGAGTTTGCGATCTTATCTTATGGGGTTAGCCAATGTGTCTAATGTGATATATAAAACTCCGGACGATGTTTTGAAAGAATTTAAGGATACGCATAAAGACGATCAAGGTATTTTGTCTTCCTTAGCATTTTTAGAAACCAATCCTTTTGGCGGAGCATTGGTAGTGCAAACCGTAAATGTTGGTGATTATCAAGCTGTCTTGAAACAGCTTGATACTCCTGTTTATGATAAAATAATTGAAAATAAAGATTTTGGAGATCATGAAAAACTCATTGCAGTAATAAATAGAATGACCAGCTTTATTAGACAATTCATAGTTTTAATCAGTTTATTTTTTGCCCTTATTGCGATTATTGTAATTTTTAATACTATTCGTATGGGTATTGATGCGCATCGGCATGAAATAAGTATTATGCGTCTTGTAGGCGCATCAAATTGGTTTGTTAAGGGGCAGTTTATTATAGAGCTTCTTATCTATAGTATTGTTGCAACGATGGTTGCGCTTATATTGATTTTCCCTGTAATATCTTTATTACAACCGAAAGTAATGACCTTTTTTAATGGTCAGGCAGGAGATATTTTTGCTTACTACAGAATGAATATATTCAGTTTATTTGCTTTGCAGTTTATTGGAATATTTGTTTTTTCTTTTTTATCAGCATGGTTTGCGTTAGAGAGGTATCTGAAGAAATAATCGATTATCAATGGTCAATTATCAATTTAGATGTTCCCGCTATCGCGGGAACATATTAGTATAATATGAAATTCAACTGGAAAAAAATCAAAAAACCAATCGTAGCATTATCTCCAATGGCGGATTATACTGATAGCGCTTTTTGTTTAATATGTAAAAAATTTGGTGTTGATTTGGTATATAGAGAAATGGTAAGCGCGGATGCAGTAGTTTATGAGAATAAAAAGACTTTAGAAATGGCAAGGTTTAATAAAAGAGAGCGTCCGATAATTTTGCAAATTTTTGGAAAAGATCCGGAGATTATGTCTCGCGCTGCGCGTATTTTGGAAAAAAGATATAAGCCTGACGGAATTGATATAAATATGGGATGCCCTGCAAAAAAAATTGTCGGAAGTTTTATGGGTTCTTCCTCTTTCCAAGGGGGAGTTAGCGGGGGTTCTGGTGCCTCCTTAATGAAAGATGCCAAGTTAGCGGGAAATATTGTCCGCGCTGTAAAAAACGCGGTAAAAGTTCCGGTTTCGGTGAAAACTCGACTTGGCTGGGAAAATCCAAGTGAGATTTTACGTTTTGCGCCAGCAATGGAACGCGCAGGCGCAGATGCGATTGCAATTCATGGTAGAACAAAAGCCCAGGGCTACAATAGAAAGGCAAATTGGGAGATAATTCGTAAGGTTTGTAGAAAATTAGAAATACCGGTTTTGATAAATGGCGATATAATTGATGCAGAGAGTTTTCGGAAGGCAATTGAAATAAGCGGGGCAAGTGGCGCGCTTATCGGACGCGGAGCGCTTGGTAATCCAATGATTTTTAAAAATATAAAAAATAAAAATAATATAAATCCGACTCATCAAGAAATTAAGAAGATTATATTGGAGCATGCTAAACTCCACCTCAAAGAACATGGGGAGATTATTACCCTCCGTAAACATTTGGTTTATTATGTAAAAGGCATTTCTGGCGCCAAAGATTTGAGAAAACGCTTGGTAGCGGTCAAATCAATAAAAGATTTGCAAAGTGCATTATCCGAACTCCGCTAGTTGACGCGGAGTTCTTTATATGTAAAGATAAAAATAGGACATTGACAAGAGCGCGCCGTTCAAAGCGTTTATGCGGGGTTGTAGAGGATACAGCCTGTCTTTGCACAAAGCTATGAAGGGCACTGATTCGCTAAGGCGAAGGACGGAGGAAGAGATGCGTATTTTTACAGTATTTTTGATTATTGTATTTGGTGGTTGCGGTTGGTTTGGTCCACCCAAAATTGGTAGCGGAAAGTCAATTACAGAACTTTTTGCCATGGAAGCGGCTCTTAACCCTTCGGGCAGATGTTCTTTTATGATGCTTCATAGAAGCTTTATAGAAATCAACAAGTCTTATTATAAGAAGGTTAGCAATAAAGATGTTTTCAAAGGTGGGCTAAAAGGACTCTCAAAAGAACTTGGAAAAGAAGTAGAACTTCCGGAGTTTAAAAAAGATGAAGAATATAGTAGCGAGAAGCTTTGGGAAATGGTTATTGGAGCTCGTGACACAAGTAATAAGAATTTGAGCAGACTTTGTTATGCTACAGTTCAGGGGACGGTTAGTTATTTGGGTGATAGATTCAGCACTTTCGTGACAGCCAATATGTCAAAAGATTTTGTTCGTGGAGTTATTGGCGGTAATTATGTTGGGATCGGCGTTACCTTTCAGATTTTTGTAAAACCAGAACAGAGAATTTTCATCAGAACCGTTCATCCAAATTCTCCGGCTGCATCCGCAGGTCTTCGGGATTACGACGAACTCATTGCAGTAGAAAGCGTTTATGTCAGTAAGTTGAATTTGAAAGCGGCAAATGATTATACAAAAATAACTTCGCGTATCAAGGGTAGAGCAGGGACATCTGTTCGTTTGACCATTAAACGGCAGGGGCTAAAAACAGTAATGGTCACCCGCGCAAAGATAACCTATAAGAATGCCCATTGTCAGCTTTTGGGTAAGATTGTTTATTGTCGGTTGTTTTCGTTTGGCGAAAATTTGATGAAAGATTTCATAGAGAGTTACGAGTCTATTAAGGCTGAGCATGATAGCAAGATTATTATTGATTTGCGCAACAATCTCGGCGGACTTTTGGGCTCCGCAAATAGCTTTTTGGCTTATGGCTGGTTCAATGAGTTCAAATTTATTGGCGCTACCATCAAAGTCAGAAAAGAATTTACTTCGCTTTTCGGACAAGGCGGAAAAGCAAATTTCAAAAATTACAAAACCGTTGTTTTGGTAAACCATACTAGCGCCTCTGCTTCAGAAATCGTTGCCGGCGCTCTACAAGATCATGGGAAAGCTGTTGTCATTGGTACAAGAACGTTTGGCAAGGGGACCGTTCAGGCTCTGATGCCGGTTTTGGGAGCAGCCCTAAACCTTACCATCAGAGAATATTGGACGCCACTTGGTGACATTGTTAACAAAAAGGGAATTAGTCCCAATATCGAAGTGCAAAAAGGTATTGAAGATTTTTCAAATGCGCGTGATCCTCAGCTTGTCGCCGCAGTAAAGTATTTTAATAAATAATATTTGGCCGTTCTTTTAAAGGGCGGCCTTTTTATTTTTACAGTTGACAAAAGCGTTAATTTATGTAATGATTGAAGTTGAGGTAAGGAGAAGAAATGAGAGTAAAATTTTTATCCGTTCTTTTTATTTATTTTTGCGCTTGCGGACACACAGTCCATGGAAATGGAGCCGAAGCATTAAGTCGGGGATATAAGTTCGCTGTTAATGCAAATCCTTCTGGTCGATGCGATTATTTAGTTCTGAGTGAAGCGTGGCATTTTTTATCAAGCAAATTTTATAAGCAAGTTACAAGCAAGCAAATTTATGGCTATGCTTTAAAAGGTCTTGAATATGCGTCCGGAAATAATACTACTCTTTTCAGCAATAGAAAAACAAACAAATATAGCGCTTGGTATTTCTGGCCACTTGTTGTTCGTGCGTCACGTATTTCCGGAAAAAATAAAAGCCAACTATGTTATGCGTCTATTGAGGCCATTGTTAGAAAAATAGACGACCCCTATAAAGGATTTTACGTCCCACAGAAAGCCAAGATTGCAGTCAAGTGGATGATAGCCCCAAAAGAAAATCATCCCGAGCCAGTTGCCACCTGTAAGAAATACAGAGGCGCAATCTACTGCAATATTATGGTATTTGATACCAGAACGATAGAAGAGTTTCTGTCTGCCTTTAACCCCCTGAAAGATGGAAGCAAGAAATTTATTCTTGATTTGCGGAATAGCAAAGGCGGGTTAACAGAAGTCTGCCGTAAAACGCTTGGGCTCTTGTGGCTTGGTACTAAGCCAGCATATATTGTTTTAGATAATAATAATAATAAAGAGACGATGCACGCACTGTATAATGGCACACCTCTTTTGAAAGGGTTTCGTTCGGCGGTTCTTATTAATAAAAGGACTTATTCATCTTCAGAGTTTTTTAGCTCGGCAGTGAAGGATCACAAAAGCGCAGTCCTGATTGGTGAAAATACATATGGAAAAGGTATACTTCAATATAATTATTTTTTACCGGGTGGAGGCGTAATTAAGGTTAGTATACTTCGTGTTCTAAGTTCTAATGGAAAAAAACTGAATGGAGTCGGAGTAAGCCCCGATATTTATGTAAAAGATATTGATAACGCTCCGCTTTCAAAAGCACTAGAGATTTTAAAATAAAAAAATCACCTGAAAATGGGTGATTTTATATTTTTAAAAAAAATTATTTTATCAGCATATCGGCAAGCTTGCCGACAAGGGTGCCGACGCCTATCGCCACTCCGCCAATAAGAAGCATTTCAAAAGCATGATGGAAAACTTTTGTATTATATATTTTTGCGTTTATAAATCCCAAAAGTCCAAGTCCCAAAACAGACGCGGATATAGAAACCCAAAAAGCAAGTTCAATATCCATAATTAAATATGGAAAGATTGGGATTAAACCTGCGATGAAATAAGATACAAACATCACAAGAGAGGCAGATGTTGTCTGTCGGTCGTTGTTTTTCTTTTTTGCGTATTCTTGCGCCGAATGTTCCGAAATAAAGCTCCCCGCGCCCATAGAAAAAGCTTCTACAAAAATTAGAATCATGCCTGTAACAAGAATAGTCATTTTTGGCATACCCGCAACCGCGACTCCAGAAATTACGCCAACAGTGGAGACTAAACTATCCTCAACTCCAAAAATAAAGTTTCTTGCAAGGATATTAAACCTTTTTTCATTCA
>PFCS01000011.1:6708-10045 GCA_002772895.1 Parcubacteria group bacterium CG10_big_fil_rev_8_21_14_0_10_36_14
TTATACCATAAAAAAATTAATATACTCCTAGATTTGTATTTTTTAATGGCGTTAATGAAGCAAATTTTGTATAATATTAAAATGAAAAGGATTTTAAAAAGTTTAAAATAAACATAAAAAGAGATGCGCTGATTGTTTTTATTTATGCGATACTCATTCTTGTATTTACGGGAGTTTTTTATTATTACCAAAATAAATTTTCCAAAGAATCGCAAAGATATCGGCGAGAGCTGGATATTGCAAAAATACAAGCGTCCTTTGCGTCTAAAGAAATAAGTGGTCCTAATATGAAAAAATGCCTGTTCTTGTTTATCATGGGGGTGGACAATTTTATATTACCGCATCAAAGCATCTAAAAACTTTTGGAGTTGAGTCGGAGGTTTTTGAAAGACATTCGCAGTATTTGAAAGACCATAGCTATACAATAATTTTTTTTGATCAGATGTATAATACGCTTTTAAAAAATGCCAAATTGTCGGAAAAACCCATTATCATTACTTTTGATGATGGTTGGAAAAATAAATATATGTATGCTTTGCCACTTTTAAAAAAATATGAGTTTACCGCTACTTTTTATATACCGATAAAAAATATTGGTGAACATCATATAATGGATTGGAAAGAAATAAAAGAATTATCAAAATTCGGAATGAGCATTGGCTCACATACCAAATCGCATCCCTTTTTAACGGATAGCACCACAGAAGAGTTGGAAGATTAAATCGTAAAAAGTAAACAAGTGCTAGAAGAGCAGTTAAAAAAACCAATAATAACTTTTGCGTATCCATATGGTTTGTATAACAACAAGGTTGCAAACGCAGTGAAAGAAGCGGGGTATATTTTTGCAAGAAGCGCTGACACGGGAGTAATGCAGAATAAGAATAATATTTTTAATATAAAAGGCGTTTTGATATTTAATTATTCTGATCTAAATAGCGTATTAAATAAATAGAATGGTTATTGTTATAATTTTATATCAAAAAAGCTCAGGTTTTACTGAGACCTTTTGAAATTTCGATGGCAGGACTTGAGTTATAACGGTGAGTTTTCCCCGCCTATTTTTTTTACAAATTTCCGAGGCTTGGATTCGAACCAAGATAGCGGGCTTCAAAGGCCCGAGTCCTACCATTAGACGACCTCGGAAAACTGTAAAAAAATTATAGTGGGGTAACTTCGATCACCCTGGAATATAAAAATAGAATAGCACATTTTTATGGAAATTGCAAGAGTGCTAATTGACAGATGCTCTGCCTGATGTTATGTTTATAAAAAAGGAGAGACAATGATAGCCATAAAAGTATCTTTATTTTTTATTTTATTTGAACTTATTATTGATGTATATTTTTATTTAACTAAAGGTGATATCAAGTTTTTGCGCCGTATAATTGGTATTGCGATGATTACTGTTTTAATCATAATTTTTGTATATAGATATCTGAAAAAAGAAAAAATCAAAAAAGATAAAAATGTCTCGTCCGGCACCTCTAATAGTTGATATCGCCCTGCAAACGCGGGGTTATTTTTTTGATGTTTGCGTATTTTATTTATATCATATAAAATTATATTGGTGAGATAATTAAAGATTTTAAAATGTTTGGTCCAAGAGTTTATAAAAATAGTCCCTTTATGGAGCAGAAGGGTTTTTCCCTGGTCATAACGGGACCCATGGGTTCTGGAAAGACAACAGAGCTTTTTCGTCAGCTGGAGAGAATTGAGATAGCTGGTGGAACGGTGATGCTTGTAAAACCAATACGCGACGACCGCGATACAGGCGTTCGTACTCATGGAGGATTTGAAAGAGAGGCACTCGCGCTAAATTCTCCGGAAGAGATTTTTGATTATTTGGAACCGGAGATAACAACAATCGGAGTGGAAGAGGCGCAATTTTTTGATGATTCAATTTGTGGAGTAGTGCGCGTTTTAGTGGCGCACGGCAAGAGGGTCATATTGAGCGGTTTGGATTTGGATGCAATGGGCAGACCATTTGGTCCAATGCCTTTTCTTTTGACGCAGGCAGAATATGTAATGAAACTCCAAGCGGTATGTATGTCTTGCGGAGCTGATGCCTCCAGAACAAAAAGAAAAATTGAGTCCAAAGAGCAGGTTATGGTTGGTGGTATGGAGCTTTATGAGCCGGTTTGCACCGCTTGCCACGAAAGTTGGCTACGGGGCGAAAGAGAGGGGGAATTGTAGTAGCACTTGCTTTTATTCTTATTTTAAGGTAGAATATATATATAACTTAAAAATTAACCTCATATCTATGGAAGCATATTGCGTAAAATGCAAAGCCAAAAGAGAAATGAAAGATGCAAAGGAAACCACCTTTAAAGCAAAGGGTGGTAAGACCAGAAATGCTATGAAGGGCGTATGTCCAAAATGTGGGACTACAATGTTCCGCATAATGCCTAACAAAAATGTGGGACTACAATGTTCCGCATAATGCCTAACAAATAAGGCATTATCTCCAAAATTTCGCTAATTTAGCGGAAAATAACAAAGACCCCCTTAATTTGGGGGTTTTTGTTATTTTCATTAGAGCATATTTCTATAAGTTCCTCTGTGTTTTCTTCTCTCTTTGGAAAAGGGGGACCCGGGGGATTTAATAAGTTTCAAAATTCGCTCTACCCCTCTTTTTCCAAAGGAGGGGATGTGTTGAGTGGCGCATTATTCTTAAAAATTTATCCACATCTTGCAATAATGGGTGATATGTTTTATATTCTTAACATATGCAAAAAACAGAGCATCTAAAAGTTCCAGACCCGATTTTGGCACAGCCAAAACATAAGAAAATAACATTTGCCCATCAGGCGCTTATTATTTTGTTCCTCGGTTTTTTGGCAGGCTGGGTATGGATGACTTGGGCGATGGTGATAGAAAAACCGCTCGGACTGGGAGACGTTAGCTTTTTTCGATTACTCCTGCCGTTCTAAAATATATAACTCGTCTTTCTGTCATTGCGAGGCGTACTCGCCGTGGCAATTCCGCGGGAGTGAAGTGACCCGCGATACCCTTCTACATATGAATAAACTTAAAAAGATAATCCTACTCATTTTAATATTTGCCAGTGGCTTTGCCCTTGGCAATGTTGTGAAATATTATTTAGACATGTGGCGGGCTGAGATGAGCGTGCAGACATTTTTGAATGCCATTGAAGCACCATATAAGAATGATAAATATGGCGGAACTACGCCGGAAGAAACGTTTGATATGTATATTACTGCTTTGAAAAAAGGCGACTTAGAATTGGCGAGTAAATATTTTGCAATCAATAAACAAAAAGGAAGATTAGAGAGCCTAAAGGAGATAGAAGACCTGGATAGCTATATAAAAGAGTTGG
>PFCS01000012.1 GCA_002772895.1 Parcubacteria group bacterium CG10_big_fil_rev_8_21_14_0_10_36_14
GACGATATTTTGGTCAGGCACTTATCCGCCGACGCCAAGGCTTTGGCGGACAGGGAAAATTAGAAGGCGTTGAATGGATGAATTTTGATAAGATTGTGAAGACAATAACACCACCGAAAAAAATTCAGAAAATAAATTTTAATAAAGTTGGAAAATATCCAATCATAGACCAATCGCAAAATGAAATTGCAGGATGGACAAATGATAAAAATTCTTTGGTAAAATTAAATGCCCCAGTTGTAATTTTTGGTGATCATACATGCGCAATAAAATATGTTGAAAAATCCTTCGCACAAGGTGCAGATGGAATTAAAATTCTTATAGCTAATAAGAGAATATTGCCAAAATTCCTTTATTTTTACTTAAAAACAGGCATAATCAAACAAGATGGATATAAAAGGCATTTTTCAAAACTAAGAGAATTAAAAATCCCGCTTCCGTCTTTGGAAATTCAGAAAAAACTGGTCGCCGAAGCGGAAAAAGAACAACAAATAATCAACGCCAACAAGCAACTGATTGAGATAATGGAACAAAAAATTTCTGATGTTTTAAGTGAAATATAGCCATTTGTAATAAATATTAACATATTACTTGACAGGATTATTTACATTTGCTAAACTGGAAATATAATAATTTTATTAATTAATCAAATACTATGGTCACAAAAAAATTCACAACATCAAAAACTATCACTAAATCTAATATTGAAAAAGTACCTGGAAATAAGCCAGGAGTTTATCGTATAAAAAATGCTCAAGACAAAATTCTTTATGTTGGAATGGCAAAAGGTGGAAGATTGAATGAGAGAATTGCAGAGTATAAAGGAGAATTTAAGGGCGGTACACGATTTCAGTATAAACTTGCACCCAACAAGGAAGCGGCGGAAAGAATGGAACGGAAAGAAATTAAAAACTGGAAACCAGTTTTTAATAAAAAAGATAAATAATGTCTAAGGATAGAACAAAATTTGAGATTGAAGATATCAAATTGCTCTATAAAAAAGCCGAGGGGCATAATTTATATTATGATGAAATAAACGAGGAAACGAGAAAAATTGAAGCTTTTCTCATTCAGTCGGCATTATTGGAGGGAGTTTTGTGTGAAATTGCTTTTAGGGCAATGGGAACAAAATTTTCATGTGTTTATGGAAAAAGGAATAATCGTTATGGCTTAAATAGCGTGATTGATGACTTGTATCTGCTTAAGGTAATTTCTGATGATGAATTTAATAGTTTAGAAAAGTTTAAAAATGCAAGAAATAAATATTTTCATACTCTTTTAAAACAAGAGCCAAAAAAACTAGAAAAACAATTAGGAGACGAATATAGTAATTTCGAAGAAATAACATGGAGCATGGTTGAAAAATTAGAAAAATTATATAAAAAATAACTATGACTACATTTTTAAAAAAACTCCGTCAAGAACAAAATATCAGTCAAGAATTTTTGGCTAAAAAAATAGGTGTTTCTCGTCCAACTTATGTACAGATTGAAAGTGGTGCACGAAAAATACTTGTAGAAGAAGCACAAAAACTGGCGCAGTTTTTTGGTTTGTCATTGGAAGATTTTATTTCAGGTAAAAATGTGCCAATGCCAAAAGTGGAATTGGAAAAATCAAAAAAGCCAAAAGAACAAAAACAAGAAGCACGTATTTCTGTGCCACAAGAAAAAGTGGAAAAATTTAAGGAAGTGCTTTTGTATATTTTAGAGAGAATTGGCGCCCGCCCGAATATTGGGGAAGCAGTAGTGTGTAAGTTGATGTATTTTATTGATTTTGATTTTTATGAGAAATTTGAAGAGCAGTTAATTGGCGCAAAATACATAAAAAATCATTTTGGACCGACTCCTGTCGCTTTTTCCGAAATTGTTGCACAAATGGATCAAGATGGTGATTTGATGCGTGTTACCAAAAAATACTTTCAGCATGATCAAAAAAAATATTTACCGCTTCGTTCTGCTGATCTTTCAAGTTTTTCAGCTC
>PFCS01000013.1:0-795 GCA_002772895.1 Parcubacteria group bacterium CG10_big_fil_rev_8_21_14_0_10_36_14
CTCTTCTAAAAATACACTTTACAGCTTAAACCCTGACGGTTCATTAAAGTGGCGATTTGACGCTGATAAGCCGAGTTATCCGGAAACAGCCAGTCCTGCTATAGGGTCTCGCGGAACAGTATATATGAGTTTTTGGGAAGATGGACTTTATGCCTTAAACCCTGATGATGGAAGCATAAAGTGGAAAAATTCTGAATCAGCTGTCAGTTCTCCTGTCGTAGGCGCGGATGGAACAATTTATGTAATCATCAGCAGGCCAAATGAAACAGGTAACCTATTATTAGCCCTTAATTCCGATGGAACAGAAAAATGGACGTATTCAGGAGTTGATAGAATGATAAAACCGGCCGTATCGGGCGATGGAATAATTTTTGCAAAAGGCAGACATAATCCTCAAGGACAATATATTATAGAATTTTGGGCAATCAAGTCAAACGGCACTCTAAAATGGAAAAATACAGCAGTCGGATACGCATATCAATCAAGTCCGGCCATAGGAGCAGATGGAACTGTATATATTGCAACAACAAAAGGATTATACGCTCTTGATTCAAATGACGGAAGCATAAAATGGTATAAAGAAAATCTTTGCTGTTCAGCGCCGGCAATCGGCTCTAACGGATGGTTGTATTACGGCACTTATGACAATGTAATATATGCTTTTGGGGAATAGACAAACTTCAAATTTATACTATAAAAACAGAGACGGGATTAGAACCGAAAATTTCCAGTAAAATAACAAGTTTATTGTGAAAATGTAATTTTGGACGGGGATGGGAATGGTTTGTCTTTTTT